>JAGRBY010000667.1 GCA_020433835.1 Anaerolineae bacterium
CAATGCCCACCGGGCCTTAGGGCGCGACAAGCAGGCCATTGAGGCTTACCGGCAGGCGATTACCCACAATCCGGCCGATCCCTGGCCCCATCACAGCCTGGGCGATATCTATCACAGCCAGCAGCAGTACACACCGGCTGAAACTTTCCTCAAACAGGCTCTGGAGCGCTATCCGGAAGGGCCGGAGTACAACGATGAACGCGCCATCGACTGGGATATGCTGGGCGATGTCTATCGGGCCACCAAGCGGCCCAAAGAGGCTATCGCCGCCTATCAACAGGCCAACCAATTAGACCCAACCTTGGCACGGGCACAGTACAGTCTGGGGGATGTCTTCCATTCGCAAAATCAACTAGAGGACGCCAAGGCTGCCTACCAGCAAGCCATTATTTTGGAGCCTGATCGGCCTGAAACCTACCACGAACTGGGGCTGGTTCATCAAAGTTTGGGCGAGTACGAAGCGGCTCAAGCGCGTCTGAAGGATGCTGTCGCGTACCAGCCTGACAAATCGGCTCAGGCTGCTTCGTGGAACAGTTTAGGCGATGTTTATCGCACGCAGAAAGCGTATAAGCAGGCCATCGAAGCCTACCGCCAGGCGACGCAACTTGATCCGCAGTTTGCCCAACCATGGAACAGCCTGGGCGAAATTTACGAAATCCAACAGCAAACCGCGGGCGTAGTCGATGCCTATCAGCAGGCAATTGCGCTGGATCCGTCTTTTGCTCAACCTTACCACAATCTCGGCGAACTCTATCGCCGCCAGGGTGAATACGACCAGGCCATCACCTATTATTACCAGGCTCAGGAGCGCTATCCGGCTGACCCGGCCTACAATGCCACGCGGGCCATTGACTGGGTTGGGCTAGGCAATATTTATCGCGACCGGCAACAGAATGATCAAGCCATCGCGGCCTATCAACAGGCGATACAGTTCAATCCCGACGAAGGGTGGCCCTACCACAACTTGGGCCTAATCTACAAAAATCGCGGAGCCTATAATCAAGCGATTGACATGTACCGGCAGGCTATCGAGCGCTTTGCGGATGATGCCGACAAGGCAGTCGCCTGGAATAATCTGGGCAATGTCTACAGTACATTAGGCCAAATGGACGAGGCCATCGCCGCTTATCAACAGGCCATCGATTTGAACGGTGAGTACGCTGTACCCTGGCACAGCCTGGGGCTGGTACGTGCCGGTTTGAACCAGAATGAGGATGCGGCTGAAGCCTATCGCCAGTCGCTTAAGCGCAACCCCGATTATCTGCCGGCCTGGAGCAATTTAGGCGATGCCTATCGCGCCTTAAATCGGTCTGAAGACGCCATCTCGGCTTATGAGCAGGCCATTCAGCTTGATCCCGATTATGTGTGGCCGTACCACAACTTAGGCATACTTCACGAGGAGCGCGCCGATTACGAGTCGGCTATTACCGCCTACCGGCAAGCCATCGAGCGCCACGTACTAAGCGAGCAAAAGGCTATTCTGTGCGACCGGTTGGGGAATGTTTACCGGATAAGGAGTGAGCCACAACCGGCCATCGAGTCTTACAAACAGGCAACCACGTTTGACCCGCGCTATGCGGCTCCGTGGTACAGCTTAGGCAACGTCTACGCGATGCAGGGCCAAGATCGCGAGGCGACCGAGGCTTACAACCGGGCCATTGAGCTAAATCCGGCCGATCCGTGGCCGTACCACAACCTGGGGCTGCTTTACGAACGACGTCAAGCTTACGAGCAAGCCGCGCGTATGTATCAGCAGGCTATTATGCGCCACGCTTCTGACAACGATCGGGCCATTTCATGGGACAGCCTGGGCAACATTTACAACGACTTAGGGCGATACCCGCAAGCGATTGAGGCGTTTAGGGAAGCAACGCGGCTTAACCCCCGTTTTCCGCTGCCGTGGAACAGTTTGGGGGATGTCTACAGCGCCGTGGGTGACTATAAGCAAGCAGTCGAAGCCTATCGGCAGGCCATCGATCTCGACCCCGATTATGCCTGGCCTTACAATAATCTGGGCCTGGTCTATGAGAAGATGCGCGAGTATGACCAAGCCATTACTATTTACCAGCAGGTTTTAGAGCGACACACCGATAACCACGATCGGGCCGTCTCTTATAACAGTTTAGGTGATGTATATGTGGCCCTGCGGCGCGAAAAAGATGCCATTTTGGCCTATGAGCACGCCATCCAGCTTGATCCTGATTATATTTGGCCTTATAACAGCCTGGGCAACATTTATGAAAAACGTGGTCAGCATGACTACGCCTATGCACTTTACCAACAGGCTACCCGCCGCCACCGGCAGCGACCGCTGGCATTTTAGCCCCATCGCCCAAAACCACGCATTAAGGTTAACAAGAAAAAAAAGCCGTGATATACTTGATTGTGACTTAAGTACTATTACAATCCATCTTAACCCTATTATGGTCAGAAACCAGGGTTTTTAGCGTTAAAAAGAGCGCTTTTGGCCGTATGAGGGTATCCATGCGGTATCAAAACCCTGGTTTCTAAAAACCAATCCATCGTAACCCTAACCGGAGTATAGTCCATGTTGTTAACGCAAGACGAACGAAAAAAGTTTGCTTTACTGGTAAATGCCGTCGTTGATATTCCCCTTGTCCCCGAAAATTTAGAGCAGGTTATTTTTGAACACGCGCTGGCAACAATTGATGTGGCCCTAGAAGAAACGTTACCGCCTCCGTTTCAAGAATTTATGCGCGATCCCACCAAAGGCATCGACAAAGATCAAGCCCGAGAATTTGCCGAACGCCTGCTGGATGCGGTCAACAAACGTATCGATCTCCCCTACCTCACCGAGGAACAGGAAGCACAATTATTTAGAATTGTTATCAGCCCACTGGTAAAAGCGATGACTGACGGCAAACAACTGTCGGATTTACTGCCCATTCTCCAAGAATTGAGTAAAGAATAGCTTTAGCAACCCCCACAGCTATGGCTTTACTCTAAAACACTCTTTTTGCTAAAAAAATCATGGGAACCAGTTTTCCTATGATTTTTTGATCTTTCTGCCACCCAGATGGTAAAATGAACCCGCAATTAACAACTTTAATGAACCTAATTATGGAGAGGGACCCTTATGACTTTTGTCACTGGTTTAGTTGTTGGTTTAATCATCGGTTGGGTGATTGAATGGGCAATCGATCTCATCTTTTGGCGTCGAGACGAAGGCGTTTTACAACAAAGATTGGTCGAAGCCGAAGCCAGAATTAAAGAATTAGAAATGGAACTGGCGAACAGACAAGCTGCGCCGCCTTCTGTGCCACAAACCGTCATCCGTGAAAAAGACCACTTAGAAAAGGTTAACGGTATTGGACCCGTTTTTGCCAAAAAACTTAACAATGCCGGCATATTTACCTTTGCGGAACTCGCCGCCGAAAGTCCGCAGCGTATCCGGGAAATCATTAACCCCCAAGATTGGCAGAAAATTGAGCCGGAAGAATGGATCGATGAAGCCCGACAAATCGCCCAAGAGGCCGGCAAGTTGATTGAGGCGCGATAACGATGATCCGCCATCGAACCTACGAAGAAGTCAAACAGTATGACATCTTCAAACTTATTGTTATTTTTGTTCTGTTTGCCATCTTGTTCTTCTTAGTCTACGGCATGTTTGATCGTTCCGAACGCAAGGATATAGTCGAAGAAGGCCTAACCGGAGAAACTGAAGCCGTAGCAGATAGCGAAACAGCACCGGCCTCGGAAACCGAGGATGACACCGCACTGGTGGAAGCTACAACAGAAGCCGAAACCACCGTTGAGCCGGAAGCCGATGCGGCTCTAGGGGAAGGTGTTGTCGAAACGACCGACCCCGCAACAGCAGAAGCCATGCTTCCTGAGTTACCTATTCCCACATTTGATCTGCCTACGGGCGATCTAGCGCCGGGCGAATTCACCCTCACCGGCACCGGCCAACCCGGCAGAGACGTTGAGGTTACGGCTAATGGCCAGTCGTTGGGAACCGCTACAGTCGGCGAGGATGGCACATGGTCG
>JAGRBY010000668.1 GCA_020433835.1 Anaerolineae bacterium
ATTGGCTCTCAATCAACACCTCCGATAAGCCGGGGTAGGTGATTTGCTCTCCATCAACACCTCCGACAAGCCGGGATAGGCTATAAATTCTGAAACGCGGGGTTCTATTGCCGCCAGGCGAGCTATGGGCCTCTCCGACCGCACTCCAAAAATTTTTTCCGCGATTCGACAAGTTAGAGGAAGTTAGATATACTGGAAAGTGCGTCTGTTGAAGGCGACACCGTACCTGGGTACTCTACTAATCAAATACACTTACAGACAGGAGCCAGAACATGGTAACTACGAAGCACGACACCCCCAGTAAACTTCACCTTAATTTCCCGGCACGAGACCGACCCGTCGATATCGTCACCACCTCCCGCGACTTTATCAAGTATGAGCACAGCCTCCCGCCGGAAGAGCAGCTGCGCCATACGCCCTATATGACCACCCTGGTCGCAAACTGGGACGAGGCCGACGTCAAGCGTTCAGACGGCGAGTCCCGGCGGGCCGAAGCTGCTGAAGCGGTTGAGCGGCTAGATCGCGAACTGATTGAAAATGTGCGCATTATGCGTAAAGTCCTCGACGCCACCTTCCCCACCAACCCCTCGCGGGCCAAGGCGTGGGGCTTTGAAGCTAAGAAATCCACCAAGAACATCTTACTACCCCAAACGCGCACAGAGCATCTTAATCTCCTTGACAAATATATCGCCAAAGAACAGAGCCGCCCGGAAGCCGAGCGCTTTAGCGCGCCGAACCTGGACCACCTTATTTATATCCGCGACGAACTGCGGACCCAACTCGATGTCCGCACCGCCGGCCAGAACCAGCGCGAAGAGGCCGTGGCCACCTGCAATCAAATTGCGGTTGATCTGCACAACTACCTGCAATCAGCCGCGGTCGATCTGCTAACCTTTAATTTTGGTTTTAAGCTGACCGTCGAGCTGCAAAAGTGGGGCTATGACGTTAGCCCACGC
Organism: Anaerolineae bacterium; assembly: GCA_020433835.1. Next base: position 957 of record JAGRBY010000668.1, read on the forward strand.
CGCACCACCTCGACCGACGAGGAAGAAGCCGCTATGGCCGACACCCCGACCGGGACCGAGACCGCATCGCAACCGGCCGCCGAAGCGTCCGCGCCGGAACCGGCCCCGACCAACGGTACCAACGGCAACGGTGCGCTGACCGATGATCTGGATCTTATGCCCGATATGCTCGCCGCAGATTGGGAGTAAATATAAAACAGGCCCGAAACGCGTGTAAAACACCTTTCGGGCCTGCTATTTGCTCTCTATACCTCAGTTTTTATAACCGCTGAAAAGATAAAGCCGGGTTGGCTTATGCCACCAGACCCGGCTTGGTGTTATCGCCAAATCCTTAATGACCGGGGTTGACCTGGCACTTATAGGTGGCCTGGCCGGAGGGGGTAATGGTAATCCACCACCGTTCGGCCTGGTCATTATCTCCGCCGCCAAAGCAGTTAAAATCACCGTCATACAAATCACCATCGGCCCGAATAGCCGACGGGGGAGGCTCCGTTGATCCCAACGTTCCCTGGCACTGGATCATCGTGTTTTGTGCGCCATTGTGGGCTTCCGTTATCTTATAGGTACCTTCAAACGTATAACCACTTCCATCTTCCAGTAGTACGCCTACAGCGCACAGTTCCCCATTGTTAGCTGTTTTTACGGCCACAGGCTTAGCCCCTTTGGCATAAACGGCTGCGGTTGTAATCAATACCATTACCAAGACAGACAGGATTACTATGAGTTTCTTCATTGCTTCGCTCCATTCGTTTCATGACTTTGTTACTGCTAAGAGATAACCCTAGTGTAACAAATTCAAGGGCGCTTGTCTGTCGCACAATTTGGGCAGTTTTGTCATAGGTTTTGGGCAATGGGGGCGCGTTATTGCCAAGCACCGGTCAATAACAGGCTCTATTTTTTTGAACCGGGCTGTACGGTCAGGTCGTAGTGGATGTCGAGGCTGAAATCAATAACGTCGGGGATAACAACGCGCCCCGTGAAATCGATAGTGTGCTCACCGGCCGATAGCGGCGGCAGCATAACGTAGTAGCCGTCACCCACCGCCAGGCTGGTTGTCCCCTCGTCAGCGCCCAGCACATTGTTGGGCGGAAGCGGTCCCCATTCGAAGGCCGGCGACTCTATCCGGTAATCGGCGATGTTACTAACCGACTTACCGTCAATGACCACCGTAACGTGTGCCTCGTCTACAAAATCAATTAACCCGGTGGCACAGTCACGCAGCTCCTGCTCATTCTGACCATCGCCCGCAAATACATTACACTCAACATTGATCATCGGGAAGAACAAGGCTTTGCCGGTCGGTATGGTACAGTCACGGTCGGCTGTGCCGACGACCACGTCGGGTTCTGGGCTGGATACGGTAAACGTGCCGCCCAAGAACCAAACCTTGCCCGATTGGTTCTGGCTGCAATCGGCCGTATCAAAGAGGGGATGGGCATCCACGGGCATCGAGTAAAGCCATTGCCAAAACTCCACGCTCCACTCGCCATAGGATTTGCCAAAGGCCTTGGCGTTGGGGGGCAGAACCGGCGGCCCACCCTTTTTGGCCTGGGGTAATTGAAGCCCCGGATGCGTATCCGGCCCATCGGCCTGAACTACTTGGTTTGGCGCAACGCCAGGGGCTAATAAAGCCAGCCACGCAGCTGCCATCAGGGCGATAAGCAGCCAACCAACAGATTTTCTGGATATAATCTTCATTGTTTGTCTCCAAAATGACTATGTAATTTGTCTGCTAGATACCTCATAACTTACACAGTTATAAAGGTGACCGTCACTTGGACTACCCATAAGTGACTGTCACCTCACGTTTGTGTAAGTGCTGATCGTTTACTTAAGAGCAAATACGGGAAAGGTTTGTCAATAGCACCTCCTTTCGACATCATAAACCAAATCTGTTTTGTCTACAGGAGAAAGCGGTCCTTGATGCAGGCAGGCTTAGAGGGACGATTGATAACAGGGTATAAGCAAATTCAACGGGCTAAACGGGGAGCAGTTGAAAAGGTTGTGGCAGTAATGATTTGCTACAGTATACCACAATCGGAGGAGCTAAATTGTATGAATTTGGTTAGAGTTTGACAGAGGAAAGCGGTTTGGGGGGCTGCGTTGCCGGGGCGGATGTGGCCGGCCAGATTGACGAAAACCAGACCTTATACAATGAAAGGCATTACGTCATGCCCGAATGATTTTATCGGGCATCCAGCCGGCTCTTTAGGAGGTAGACTCCCGCTAGAAGCATGCGGGAGTGAGGGATTGGAGGTGGACTCCGGCTAGAAGCATGCGGGAGAGAGGGAGTTGGATTGCGCGTGTTAGAAAGGCATTACGTCATGCCCGAATGATTTTATCGGGCATCCAGCCGGCTCATTAGAGATAGACTCCGGCTAGAAGCATGCGGGAGTGACGGATTGGAGGTGGACTCCCGCTAAAAACGTGCGGGAGTGACGGATTAGGGGCTGTTAGCAACCGTGACCCGCACGGTTTCATTGGCAGCGGTGGGCAAGTTGAACGCCGCGCTGCCGTCGAGCGCGGTAGATCGCGCCTCGGCTGAAACCACCCACCGAAACGGGCCGCTGCCGAAATCCTTGGCTGCCACCCACCAGCGCTGCTGCCCGCCGGGGCCAAGGGGTCCCTGCCAGCCTTCCACGGGCTGCCAGTTGCCCTCGCTGTCTTGCCACTGCACCGCAGCCCACAAACCGCTGCCATCACCCGCCATTTGCAATTCGATATAAGCGCCGGGCGGCGCATCATCGTCATCATCATCGTCATCGTCATTTTTGTTGTCTGGGGGTGCCTGGCCGGGCGGCTCGTCGCGGGGCGGTGGCGTCGGGCCGGCGTGGGTTACCAGGCCGGGCCACAGCAGGCCGGTCAGTAGGCCCAGGGCGGTCAGGCCGGCAATGACGGCGATGAGGGTGAGCAAGCGCGGTGGGGTGGCGGGTTTATGGTTCATAAGGGTAACTCCTTTGGAAGTCGCCCTCACCCCCAACCCCTCTCCCTCAGAGAGAGGGGAGTCGCGCCAGCGACGGGGTGAGGGTGAAATAAGGTTTCATAGCCGG
>JAGRBY010000669.1 GCA_020433835.1 Anaerolineae bacterium
TGCTATCACTCGCTTAGTTCCAACGCCGTCACCGAGCGCGATGTAGAACCGCTTGAACTGATCTACCTCGACAAAGCGTGGATTTTATCGGCCTACTGTCGATTGCGGCAGGAGCAGCGCATGTTTCGGCTTGATCGCATCGATGCGATCAAGGTGCGGCCGCGCGAAACGTTTGCTCCCCGTTCGCCGGAACGCCATACGCTGGAACGCGGGCCGGAGCCGATTGTGGTTCGCTTTGCGGCGGCGGTCGTGCGCTGGGTGCGCGAAGATCAACACTATAGTTTTGTCGAAGAAAGGGCGGTCGATGCGCCCGACAGCGACGACCGCCTTATGATTTATCAGCCCCGCGCCTTCCGCCAGATAAAAAACTGGCTGCTGAGTTGGGCCGAGAGTATGGAGATCATCGCCCCGCCCCATCTACGCGCCGAGCTGGCCGAAACCGCTGCTATTATTGCCGAGCGGCATAGTTCGAAGGATTGAGCGTCTGCTTGAGGGTAACTTTGAGGAGAGGCTAAGGCTGAGGCTAAGGCTGAGAAACGGCACAGACACCTTGCGGATTGGATTCGTTGACTTATTGCGCGATGGAGAGAAACAGTGAATCACTGATGGAGAAGGAGAACACTGAGCGGCCATCATACCAAACTCAATGCAAGCCAAACCCAAGCAGATGCTTAGGGTTTAAAGCTAACCCTCAGTGCCATGTTACTTTGCAAACAACCATCTCAGGAATTTCTCGCCTTCGGCATCGAAATGATATGAACTGCATAACTCATAAAACCCTCAATCTTATGAGTTATGCAGTTGGGCGTATCATAACTCCTAAATCTATCGCCTACCCTACATCGACAGACCGACGAGGTTGGTAAGTCCTCGCCGGTATGGGCTTCCTATCCGCCTAAGGCTATTCCAATCAAAGCCAGCAGAAAAATCAAGCCATATAAACCTATCCCAAAGATGACAAAAATGCTACTGCCGAGGATCAAGCGCCATGGGCGGCTATTGCCAGTTAGCAGGAGTAAGATAGACCCGGTGATGCTCCAAGTCAGGATGGACATAAATCCGGCGGTGATGGGATCATTATTGGTGAAGAACAGAATCGGCCCCACAATAGCCCCAAATGCGGCCCGGAACAACGCCCAGCCGCGTGCGCCCCGACTTAAACGCAGCAGGCCGATCACCACGGCGATGTCGATAATGATGCTCATAATGTTCGGGCTTGCGCCCCAAAATGCATCCGCCACATTGATGAGAATACCGCCAAAAAGAACAGCCGCGGCCAGGCGATAAGCCAGTGGGCTTTGCCCCGACTGGGTTTCCTTCGGCTCGAAGCCATCGCCGTTATCATAAGAATAGGAGGGTGAAATTGTTGAATCCATTATTTTCTCCTTTGCACAAAAGTAAAATTGGGTTGATCGACCGTCTACAACGAAGCCTGTCTCAGCTCACGGGAAGAAAGGCTGAGGTTTGCCGGGCCTGCCGCAGTGAGTAGTCTATCCGTTCGTTGACATATAATTCTCGCCATCCCTTGACAGGAATGTTATATGTCTCGAATATGACCTTCTGATTACATCCAACCAATAGGATGTCGTAATACCCCTCCGTCACATCGAAACTCAGCGTCTGGCCGGGAGCCAAACGGTTGTTGTCCAGCCAGTTTCCGCCCCAATCGGAGTAATCGACGGCAGAGATATAAACCTCACACACGGCTACCTGTGAGGTGTTGATAACCTCTAATGTACCCGGTGGCTGCGGAGAATCACTTGCCGCCACCAAAACGGCCAAGCACAATAGGGATATCAACAATAAACTCAAGGCCAAGGCGACCAGGGTTAGCAGCAGATTTACGCTTACCACCAGGGGCAGCAGATGTTTTTTATTGTTTTCAGTCATCATGGGATCCTTTCGTAACGAACAGGTCATACCATTGGACAAGCCCACCATAAATTTATTGATCACCAGTCTATCATAAACGGCGCTTCAATCACTGAGCGGACGATGATAAACTGCTGATCAGTTTCTTTTGAGTAACCTTACTTCACTCGCCTCCACCACCATCGCCACCCCCCGAGTCACGTTCTTGACGGCGGCTAATAGCGCTATCGATATGTTTAATCAACCGCTGCCAAATTTCTAAACGATCTTTTTCGGTGGTGGTCAGCAAACTCTGCAAAGGTTCAGTTGGGTAGTGTGATAACAGGCCGGTGGTCTTCGGTGGTAAGATGTAGTTCTTGATAGTAAAGATTTTCAGCCTCTTCTCCTTAACCTCGTTCACCAAACCGCGCTGAACGAGATTGTCTTTAACCAAGTCGGCGGCAGTAACCCATGGTTGACTGGTATCTTGGCCCAACCAATCATATAAAATAGTAGAGACTTCCTCGCGCCCCTGGCTCACCCGCCGCAGGATAAAAGTTTCCAGGCTGGGAGTGGGAAAACTAGGCGTTTCAGGTCCAAGTTCAGCATACAAGGTGGTCGGCTTGAACAGACCAAATAGAAGTTTCTTTTGATCTTCAACCAATCGAAGACCCTGGTGGGCCTCAATTGTTAGAAAAGCCGCCGCCAGCATCTTGCGCCCTAACTTGGCGGCAGCAACCTTCGTTTCGCCATCAAATAATGTAACCGACGTGCTCGGCCAACCGACCTTCGGGGCGAAGTCACAACCATTGAGCAGCACTAATTCACTGACGGTAAATGGATCATTATTTTCGATCATCTTGTTTTCTCCTTATGATTTAGCTGTCAAATATCGACCACATTGTTTTGATTTATCTTTAAGACGCGATTAAAATAGTGTCGCCACACCTCAAAGCCAATCAAATCATTATTGAACTTCATCTCCACCCTATCAAAAACATGGCTATCTGACACCTCCGGGTTGATGAAAAGCTGATGACAAAAAGCGACCCTGATTTTTACAGTGAACATCATGTCAACTTTTGTTAAACTTGAAGCTGTTTATCTGTTTTCCTTTGTTTCTCTATAGTGTTTATAGAAACACTACCTTTGCACTTTAAAGGATTACGCTAAGAAACCAGGGTTTTAGCGTTAAAAAGAAACGTCTTTTGCCCAAAAGGTTATCGATGAGACATCAAAACCCTGGTTTCTCAAAAAGTGCAAACATAGTGATAGAAAGATTTGCTAACAAACATATTGCGAAATTGACAACTTCAGCAGGTGCGCATCATCCATCCATTGCGCGTTTTTTTGAAGCACTGATCCACTGAGTTTTTATGAATTCACTGAAGTACGCCTGTTTTTCAGTGAATTCAGGCTCATCAGTGTTTCAGTGCTTCACCTATTGCGTACCGAATTTGGTCAAATCACAAAGGTGTCTGTTAGCAGGGTAGAAAGATAGAAAAGCAACCGCCATGCCAAAACCTCGTATATGGGAACTGTTTCCGGACAGCTACCGGTCGGAACAGATGCAACAACTCGCTAAATGGATCCACGCGGGTGAAAACTGCTCAGTTATTGGGTTAGCCGGCTGTGGCCGCTCGAACTTACTGCAATTTTTATGTTACCGGCCCGAAGTACTGCAAAGTTATCTCCCCACTGAGCACAATCCGATTATTGCGATTCTGGTCGATCTCAATGACCTCCCGGCTACCGATCCAACCACGCTCTATTTGGTCATCCTGCGAGAGTTCTATTGGGCCAGGAACCGTTTTTCGGAAACGCTCAAAACGGCCATTACGAGTCTCTTTACGGAATATCGAGCCACCGAAAATGCTTTTCTGGCGCAAACGGCTCTACACGAATTTATCTTGACTTGCCAGACTGAGCAGACCCAAGTGGTGCTTGTGTTCAACCATTTTGATACCTTTGCCCAAACCGTGCCACGCCAGACCCTGGCCACGCTGCGGAGCCTGCGCGATAAATTCAAAGACTCGCTTTTATTTATGGGGGGGATGATGCAGGAGTTTCGTTATCTACCCCCCATGGATGAGTTGATTAGCCGTCATATCTGTTGGGTCGGGCCGATGAATAAAGATGATGCCCGTAACTT
>JAGRBY010000066.1 GCA_020433835.1 Anaerolineae bacterium
TTAGGGGGGCCAGTACCAGGCACTAACTTAATGCCTACAATAAATACTATCCAAAGCTGGCTGAGCCGCTGGTTTGCAGCCCGCATGCAAACCACTGTTGACAAAATTGAGCCGACAACACCCCTGGCCGACTATGGGCTGGATTCACTGATGGCCATGGAACTGCTTGATGCCCTGGAGGTTTGGCTCCAGGAACGGATTGAGATGTCGCCCTCAATGTTTTGGGAGTACCCCACAATTGCGGCCCTGTCCGCCTTCCTGGCTAATCATTTTCTTGAAGAGAAAACACCGCAGGCGGTCATCGCTGCTGAACAATCACCCCCAACCCTGACCCACACGATAAAGCCGACCGCCTCCGTATCGCCTGAGAACCATTTCGAGACAGTTCCCTCCACACTTATTTCCGAAGGTTCACCGGATGTATCTACGTCCGATGACCTTTATCAGCCTTTTCCCCTGACCGATATTCAGCAGGCGTATTGGGTGGGCCGGGCCGGTATGTTGGAACTGAGCCAGGTGGCGCTCCACATTTACAACGAAGTTGATATCGAGAACCTGGATTTAGAGCGGCTAGAAAACGCCTGGCTGCACTTGATGGATCGGCATGAGATGCTGCGCGCGGTGATTCTGCCATCGGGTGAACAGCAGTTTTTGGAGCACGTGCCTGACTACAAAATTGAACTGTTTGATTTGCGTCAAGCCGGCCCCGCTGAAACAGAAGCCCACTTAAAAGCTATCCGCGAGCAACTATCCCACCAAAAATTACCGACCGACCGGCCCATGCATCGTATTGGCGTTACCCGAATGAGTGACACCCGCTCTCGTCTTCATTTCGATATCGATGGTTTGATTGTGGATATGTGGAGCGCCCGGCGTCTCTTCTATGAATGGCATCAATTGTATCTGGACCCCGCCGTGACGCTGCCGCCGATAGAAGTAACCTATCGTGATTACGTCTTTTTTGAAGCCAACCAGGGAGAAAGCGATCTGTACCAAAAAGCCCAGGATTACTGGTTCAGTCGTCTGGACAGCTTGCCGCCGGCTCCGGACTTACCGCTGGCTCAGAACCCGGCGACTCTCAAAGAGTACCGCTTCACGCGCCGTCAATCCAAACTGGCTAAAGCCGACTGGGAACAGCTCAAAGCAAAAGCGACGAAGCAGGGTTTAACCCCTACCGGTGTATTACTCGCTGCTTTTGCCGAAGTGTTGACGGTTTGGAGCAAAAGCTCCCAGTTTACCCTGAATTTGACCCTTTTTAACCTGCTTACGTCTGACCTGCGTTTCAGAAATGTCGTTGGCACCTATACGTCTCCTATCTTGTTAGCCGTGGACAACGCTACTTCAGACACCTTTGCCGATCGGGCGGCTCGGCTGCAGCAGACCATGTGGGACGGCATCAAGCATCGCCATATCAGTGGCGTGCGGGTTCAACGCGAATTAAGACGCCGGCGCGGGGGTGAACTTGGGGCGCTGATGCCGGTTGTTTTTACCAGTTCGGTGGGGCTGGAGTCATTGGGGCAAGGGGAGTATGGATTGGGAGCGTTTGGCGACGTTGTCTACGATATCACCCAAACGCCTCAGGTGATCCTCGATCAACAGGTTTCGGAGCAGAATGGAGCCTTGGTCATTCAGTGGGATGCCGTTGAAGATCTGTTTCCTGACGGGCTGTTAGATGATATGTTCCGGGCTTACTGTGACTTTGTAGCAAAATTGGTCGTGTCAGACGACATCTGGCATGAAAAAGAGCGCCGACTTGTGCCTTCAGCGCATCTGGCCCAAAGAGCGCAGATTAACAAGACTGATGAGCCGGTGCCCGAGGGTTTGCTCCAGACGCTGTTTGCCGAGCACGCCCAAGCCCAACCTCATAAACCAGCCGTGATTACGCCTTCGCGGTGCTTGACGTATGGCGAGTTGTATGACTATGCCAATCGCATCGGGCATCGCTTGCGCCGATTGGGGGTGGGGCCTGATAAGGTAGTCGCCATTGTTATGAAAAAAGGCTGGGAACAGGTGGCGGCTGTCTTTGGCATCCTCACTGCGGGGGGAGCCTACGTGGCTATCGATGGTGATTTTCCCGAAGAACGAGTCCGGCTCTTGCTGAACGATAGTGAGGCGACCGTGGTTCTCACCCAATCCTGGATCGCAGACAAGTTGTCTTGGCCCCAAAATGTTCATGTCTTGAGTGTTGATGACGACACCTTTGGCGCTGAAAGCAGCGACCCTCTCGCGCCTGTGCAGCAGCCCTCCCATTTGGCCTATGTGCTGTATACCTCCGGCTCAACCGGAAAACCCAAAGGGGCGATGATCGAACACCGCAATGTTATTAACCGGATGAGCGATGTCGCCCAGCGTTTTGGCTTGAAACCCACGGATCGAGCCATTGGGCTGACGGCCTTACATCACGATCTCTCCGTCTTCGATCTCTTTGGCATGCTGTCGGTGGTCGGTGGATCGCTGGTTATACCCGCCGCCGACCATAACCGTGATCCGGCTCATTGGGTGCAGCTTATCGAGGCTGAACAAGTCACCTTGTGGAACTCAGTGCCTGCTTTTATGCAGATGATGCTGTCATACCTGGACCATGCTCCGGGGCCGGTTGCCCTTGCTGAAAGCTTACGGTGGGTCATCTTGTCCGGCGATTTTATCCCGGTGTCTTTACCCGATCAGTTGAGAAAAGTGCGGCCCGAGATCGAGATTATTTCTGCCGGTGGCCCCACGGAAACGACGGTGTGGGATATCTGCTACCCCATTGGCAAAGTCGATCCTCAATGGGCCAGCATTCCCTATGGAAAACCTATGCGTAATGCTCAGTATTATGTGCTGAAGGACACTCTTGAGCCGTGCCCGATCTGGACCCCAGGTGAACTCTATATTGCCGGGGTGGGGTTGGGGCGGGGCTACTGGCGCAACGACGAGCAGACCCAGGCCCGTTTCCTGGTTCATCCGCAAACCGGTCAACGGCTTTATCGCTCCGGTGATATGGGGCGGTATCTGCCGGATGGTAATATTGAAATTCTGGGGCGGGCCGATTTCCAGATCAAGGTGAGCGGCCATCGCATTGAGCCGGGCGAGATTGAAGCTGCGCTCAATCAGCATCCTGAGGTCACGACCGCGCTGGTCACGGCTGTCGGCGAGGCGCCCAACAAGCAGCTTGTGGCTTACGTTGTGCCGGCAACCGGGCCTACGGATACAACGATGGTCAATCCGGCCAAGGAGGAAGCCTATTTGCCCCCAGGCGTTATTACTGATCCGGGCGAGCGTGTTGCCTTCAAACTACAGCAAGCCGGTTTCCGGCCGGTGGCTGATGGTACAACGCGCATCCCCCTGGGAGACTCACCCCTCGATGCCGAACAGATGTGGAGCTACATTGCGCGTCAGAGTTATCGCCTCTATCGCTCCGATCCGATTGCGTTTGAACCGTTTCGAAAGCTGTTGTTTTGTTTGTCTCCGGTTCAACTGGAGAATGCCCCTTTGCCCAAGTATCTTTACGGCTCGGCCGGCGGCCTCTATCCGGTTCAACTCTATTTACATATCAAGGCCAATCGCGTTGCCGATATTCCGGGCGGAACCTATTACTATCATCCGGGCCGTCGCGACCTGATTTTGTTAGAGGCTGGGGCGGAGCTTGATCCTTCCTTCCACACGCCCAACAACCGCGATGTGTTTACCCAGGCGGCCTTCACCCTGTTTCTGGTCGGCAAAATGAGCGCCATTGCGCCCATGTATGGTCAATTGGCGCGCGACTTCTGTCTGCTGGAAGCGGGGTATATAAGCCAACTGCTGATGATGCGTGCGCCGCAGTATCAGCTTGGTCTCTGCCCCATTGGCATGGTGCAAACTGACGCCATCGCGCCTTTGTTGAAGCTGGATGGTGACGATCATGTCATCTTGCATACCCTGGTGGGTGGTGGAATTAGCGTAGACCAACAACAGCGCGTACCCGTTCCGGAAATAGAAGATAGCCGTCCGTCGCTGCCCGACCAACTGCGCACCTATTTGCGCACCCAACTGCCCCCTTACATGGTCCCGGCCCATTTCTCGCTGTTGGATGCTTTGCCTTTGACGGCCAACGGTAAAGTAGATCGCAAATCATTGCCGCTGCCCCAGCTTCAGACAGCTCCCGCTCAGGAGGTGGCTCCGAACGGGGATGTGGAACAAACCCTGACCACACTGGTGCAAGAGGTGTTGGATTTAGAGTCAATCAGCGTCACCACTAACTTTTTTGAGTTGGGAGCGAACTCCCTTCATCTGGTTCAAATTCACACGAAAATTCAGGCTGTTTTTGCCCAAGACATGCCTATGACCGTGATGTTCAGTCAGCCAACCATCCGCGCTGTGGCCGCCTGGTTAAATCAAGAGGCCAACCAACAGCCTCCGGATAGCGCTTTGGTTTCCCGGAGAGCCAGCCGCACCGATCTCATCATCCAACGTCAGAAAATGCGACGGCAAAACAGACAAAAAAGTAGATATGAGGAGTAAAATGTTGACACATAGCCTGCATGAAACCTATGACAATGCAGTCGCCATTATTGGTATGGCGGGGCGTTTTCCAGGCGCTCAAAACCTGGATCAGTTCTGGCAAAATTTGCGCGATGGCGTCGCCTCGACCACCTTTTTTAGCGATGAAGAATTGGTGGCAATGGGAGTAGACCCCGCCCTAGTGGGCCATCCCAATTTTGTCAAAGCCGGCGCGGTTCTGGATAACATCGACCGTTTTGACGCCCAATTTTTTGGGATTATCCCCCAAGAAGCGGAGTTGATCGATCCCCAACATCGTCTCTTTTTAGAATGCGCCTGGGAAGCGTTCGAATATGCCGGTATCAATCCAACCACCTATCCCGGCCCGGTCGGAGTTTATGCCGGTACCAGAGTTAGCAACTATGAACAGCACTATATCACCCCCCAAGCTGATCCGACCGATCCGCTCTACTGGTTGCAAACCTATTTGGGCAACGATAAAGATCAACTGCCAACGCGGGTTTCTTACAAATTGAATTTGACCGGGCCGAGTGTAACCGTTCAAACCGCTTGCTCAACCTCTCTGGTAGCGGTTCATACGGCCTGTCAAGCCTTGCTCAACGGTGAGTGTGATTTGGCCCTGGCCGGGGGGGTTTCTATTCGTCTGCCCCAGGCCGGCTATTTTTACCAGGAAGGAATGATTTTCTCCCCGGATGGGTACTGCCGCACTTTTGATGCCAGCGGGCAAGGCAGCATTTTCGGCAATGGCCTGGGAGTTGTGCTCTTAAAAAGATTGGATGAAGCCCTGAGCGATGGCGATCCCATTGCAGCCGTTATCAGAGGCTCGGCGGTCAACCATGACGGCGCTTTTAAGGTCGGTTACACGGCTCCCTCTGAAGAAGGGCAAGCCAGAGTCATTGGCGAGGCGCTGGCTGTGGCTCAGATAGCCCCGGAAACCATCAGTTATATTGAAGCCCACGGCACCGCCACCCCGCTGGGCGACCCGATTGAAGTTGCAGCGTTAAGCCGGGTTTTTAGCGCCACCCCCAGGCAGTCTTGCGCCATTGGCTCAGTCAAAACCAACGTCGGCCATCTGGAAGTGGCAGCCGGCATCGCCGGCCTGATCAAAACCGTTTTAGCCCTCAAACACCAACAAATTCCCCCCAGTCTCCACTTTGCTACGCCCAACCCGGAGATCAACTTTGGCGAGACGCCCTTTTCTGTCAACACCACCTTAACCGACTGGCCCGGTGCTCGAACCCCTCGTCGGGCCGGAGTCAGTTCTTTTGGCATGGGCGGCACGAATGCCCATGTGGTGCTTGAGGAAGCACCGGCGCTAAAGGCGGCAAGTGCAAGTGTCCCTCAGCCTTATCTCTTTGTGTTGTCAGCCCGGAGTGAGGAACGGCTTAAAGTCTATGTCGAAAAGATGCTGGCCTTTCTCGATAAAGAAGCCGATGTTTCTTTGGCCCAAATGGCTTACACGCTGCAAGTGGGGCGGGTGGCGATGGCTTACCGGCTGGCCTTTGTTGTTACCGATAGCAGCGCCTTGCGTGGAAAGTTGGCCACCTATCTGGCCGGTAAAGCCTCGCTAGAACAAGGCTACCAGGGCCAGGTACAGCCAGATAAAGCAACTGCCGACTCCATTAGCGATGACGACGACAGCCGGTCGTTAATCCGCCAGTGGCTTGCAGAAGGAAGGTTGGAAAAATTAGCCGAGAGGTGGGTCACAGGCTTGGAGATTGAGTGGGATTTACTATACCAAGCCGCAAAGCCTGATCGGATCCCCTTACCAACCTATCCCTTTACCCCAGAACGGCACTGGATCGCTAACAATGAACAATACCCAGAGGGCACTTCGTTAGTAATGAACAATGAACAAAGTTTTTCATCCCGCATCCTTCATCCTTCATCCTTTCAATTACATCCTTTAGTTCACCGGAACACCTCAACGCTAACCGAACAACGTTTCAGCACGACCTTTAGCGGCGCTGAGTTCTTTTTGACCGATCATCAGGTGCAGGGTGAGAAAGTGTTACCTGGCGTAGCCTATCTGGAAATGGCCCGCGCCGCCGGAACGATGGCCATTGAAAATGAGCCGATCACCCAGATCAAAGATGTCGTCTGGCTCAGGCCGTTGCTGGTCAAAGCTGAGCCGGTGGAGACCCGGCTGGGGCTATATCCTGATGCGCGAGGCGAGATTGCGTTTGAAGTGAGCAGCGGTGAGACCGTTTACAGCCAAGGGAAGCTGGTAGTGGGCGAGATAAGCCCTCCGGAGCCGTTAGATATTCCGGCTATTGAGGCTCGCTGCCGGTCAAGTATGGAGGGGGCAGACTGCTACCGGCGTTTTGGAGATCAGAGACTGAATTATGGTCCTGCCTTTCAAACGATAGAGAAACTCAGCTACAACGAGCGGGAAGTGTTGGCCCGGCTGCGACTGCCGGCTGGCGTAGAGCAAGCGCGGTATGGCTTGCATCCGAGCCTGCTCGATGGGGCCTTACAAGCGATGATTGGCTTAGTCGTAAACCAGACGGATCAGAAGCATCAGAGTCCTTGGCTGCCCTTTGCGGTGCAGACAGTTGATATTTATAAAGGAGTGCCGGTAAACGGCTATGCCTATGTCAGGTATAGCGATGAAGTTGAATCGGGAGGGAATGTGATCAAATATGACATTACCTTGACCGATGACCAGGCCGCGGTGTGTGTCACATTGAAGGGTTTGACGATACGGGCGATAGCCGAGCCAAGCCAACCCGACGTTTTTTATAGTACGCCCGGCTGGCAGGGTGAGCCTTTGGCTGAAGATGAGGCTGCGACCGAGGTCGAACCCGCAGCCAAGACCCTGCTACTGATCGGCCTGGAACGGGGTCTTGGTGAGGCGATCAGCGCGAGCTTCGACCAAACCGAGGTGATCGAACTAGCCCCGGCGAAGGGAACGGATCTGGTGCAGCAGAGTTGGCCGCACCTGCAAGCCCTTGTCAAAAGCAGCCCCGCAAACCCATATCAGATGTTGATTGTGATGGCAGACACCGTGGCGAGCTATTGGTCGGGGACGCTGGCCGGTTTGCTGAAAACAGCTCAACTGGAGCAGCCTCATCTCCGAGGCAAGGTGATCACGGTCACTGAGCCGGATAGCGGCCGCCTTCTGCCTCTGCTTCGTCGGGAGATGAAAGCGGACAGTTTTGAGGCTGTCGAGGTGCGGTACGATGCCGCCGGAACCAGAACCAACAAAACCCTGCGCGAGATCGAGGTCAGCCGGCAGGAGACGGCCTCATATCTGAAGTCGGGGGGAGTGTATTGGATCACCGGCGGGCTTGGTGCCTTGGGCCGTCTCTTTGCCCGGCACCTGCTTGACCGGGGCGAAAACATTACCGTTATCCTGAGCGGTCGCTCTGCGCTGGATGAGGCTGGAACACAACACCTGGCGGATTTGAACCAGAGAGGCGGAACAGTAACCTACCTCCCGGTCGATGTCAGCCTGAAGGCCGAGGTGGAGCGAGCGGTGCAGACGATCACCGAGCAGTATGGGCCGCTGAACGGCATCATCCACAGCGCCGGGGTCATCCGAGATAGCTTGATCGTCAACAAAACCGCAGCAGAGATCGAAGCGGTGCTGGCTCCCAAAGTGAGTGGAACGCTCAATATCGATGCCGTCACCCAAGCCGAACCGCTTGATTTCGTGGTGCTGTTCTCCTCTATCGTCGGGGTGTTGGGCAACATCGGGCAGGTCGATTATGCCGCCGCCAATGCTTTTTTGGATGGCTTTGCCCACCACCGCCAGACCCTGGTGGAGGAAGGGAAACGCTCGGGGCGAACGCTGTCGATCAATTGGCCGCTGTGGGCTGAGGGCGGCATGGTGGTCCATGATGAGACCATCGCCTGGTTGACGGACGAAATGGGGTTGACCGCGTTGGAGACCTCAGCCGGATTGGCTACCTTTGAGGCGGGGCTGGCTCAGCAGAAGATGACGCAACTCCTGGTCACCAGCGGCGACCGGCGAAAAATCAGGGCTTACCTCCGGAGAATGGGCCAAACCAGAGCTAAGGCCGAAGACCAGCGCGTCGATTTGACCGCCGTCCAAAAGGGACACTTGGTCCAAGCAGCCGAGACTTATCTCAAAGGACGCTTGGCGGAGATCTTGAAATTACCGGTCGCCCGAATTGATCCAAATGACCCGTGGGAAAAGTACGGCATTGATTCGATTATGATCTTGAACATGACCCGGCAGTTGGAACAACAGTTTGGTGAATTACCCAAAACCCTCTTCTTTGAGTACCAGACCTTGACCGCGCTGACCGGTTATTTTGTTAAGACCTACCCGATCCAGTTGCAAAAAATCTTAGAGTTGGCGCCAGACAAAGCTGAACCCAAGCCGGATGTATCTCTGACGGCAGCCCCTGATATCGCCATAAGTTCAACCCGGCGACGCTGGCTAGACCGGGGCCGGCAGAACGCAGCCGCCGGAGAGACGGAGACGATTGCCATTGTGGGGCTAAGTGGACGCTACCCCCAAGCGGAGAGCCTGGCCGAGTTCTGGGAAAACTTAAAGGCCGGCCGCGATTGTATCACCGAAATTCCCGCCGAACGGTGGGACTGGCGGCGCTATGCTGAGGCTGAGCCGGACCAGCTCCCCAACAAATGGGGCGGCTTTATGGCCGATGTCGATAAATTCGACCCGCTCTTTTTCAATATCTCGCCCCGTGAAGCGGAGCGGATGGATCCGCAAGAACGGCTCTTTCTGGAGATCGCCTGGCAGACCCTGGAAGATGCCGGCTACACCCGCCAAACACTGACTCAGCAGTTGCAGGGTCGGATGGGGGTCTTTGTGGGGGTGATGTGGGGCGAATATCAGTTGTATGGGCAAGGACAGGTCAGCGTGAGTTCATCGTATGCCTCAATCGCCAACCGGGTGTCGTATTATCTGAACCTGCACGGACCGAGCCTGGCAGTGGATACGATGTGCTCCTCGTCGTTGACCAGTATCCATCTAGCTTGTGAAAGCCTCAAACGGGGTGAATGTTTAGCCGCATTGGCGGGTGGGGTCAATGTTACGATCCATCCCAACAAATACATCCAGTTGACGCAAGGCAACTTTGCGGCCAGTGATGGGCGCTGTCGCAGCTTTGGCGAGGGCGGCGATGGCTACGTGCCCGGCGAAGGGGTGGGGGCGGTGCTGCTCAAACCGTTGTCGCAAGCCGAGGCAGATGGTGACCACATTTATGGGGTGATCAAAGGGTCCAGTATCAATCACGGCGGCAAGACGAATGGCTATACGGTACCCAATCCGGTGGCCCAGAGACAATTGATTGCAGACACCATGCATCGGAGCGGAGTTCGACCGGAGAGTATCAGCTATGTGGAAGCGCACGGAACGGGCACGGCCTTGGGGGATCCCATCGAAATCAGCGGCTTGAGCCAGGCTTTTGGCGAGGGTCTACCGGATGCGTATAGGTGTGCCATCGGCTCAGTTAAATCAAACATTGGTCACCTGGAGGCGGCGGCGGGCATTGCCGGGTTGACCAAAGTGTTACTGCAAATGAAGCATCGCCAGTTGGCGCCGTCCCTTCATTCCGAGACGCTCAATCCCCACATCGACTTTGAGGCGACCCCGTTCTGGGTTCAGCGAGCACTGACCGACTGGCAGCGACCGGTTATTGAGGTTGAGGGCGTGCGGACACAATACGCGCGGCGAGCTGGCCTCAGTTCCTTTGGAGCAGGGGGGGCCAATGCCCATCTGATTGTGGAGGAGTATCTGGAATTAGGAATTAGGAATGATGAATTAAGAATTAACAATGAGCCGTTAGGCAGTAGAGAACAAGGTATTGGGGAAGGACCGCAGGTGATTGTGCTGTCGGCCAAGACTGAGGAGCGGCTGAGGGTGTATGCCGCCAAGCTGTTGGCTTTCTTGGAGGGTGGTTCAATGCCAAAGCCGGCTGACCAAGCGCTTGACCTTTCGGTTATCGAGCCGATGGTGGGGGCGATGGTCGTAGAAATTATGGGCGTCGATCCGACTGACATTGAGAGTGAACACCCCTTCGAGAGCTATGGCCTCGACCCGGTGCAGTTGAGCCTCTTGAAAATAAAGGTCGAAGAGTTGTATCACTGCGACCTACCTCCAACCCTCTTTTCAGGGCAGGGTTCGGCGGGGAGCATTGTTCAGTACCTCGCCTCGTTAACAATACTAGATGGCCAGGGTGAACCGCCTGTCGCCACAGAATCCACACTGTCTCTAGCTTCCATCGCCTACACCTTGCAGGTCGGACGCGAAGCGATGGATAACCGGTTGGCTATCGTGACGGAAGACATCATTACCCTCCGTAAAAAATTGACGGCCTATCTGGTCAGTGAGACAAATGTTGAGGGTCTTCATTGGGGATCAGCTAAGAAAGAACACAAGAAGACCAGCATTTTTGCTCAGGATGAGGATTTACAGGAAGCACTAAACAAATGGATCCGCAAAGGAAAGCTGGGGAAGTTAGCTGAGTTGTGGGTCTCTGGGGTTGAGATTGATTGGACATTGCTGTACAGCCGGCAAAGGCCCAAACGCATTTCGTTGCCGACCTATCCGTTTGAGCGAAAACGGTATTGGGTTGATGAACATCAAAATCGTCAACAGCCTAGGAGCGCCTCATCTCTACCGGCAAACCAAAGTCAAAATCAGCAAAGCCCTGGCAAGCTGGAGCTAAAATTAACTCAGGCCGTAGGAAAGCCACTGATCGAAGCTCAAGATACAAATGAACCGTCTCTACCAAAGATCACTCAGACAGATTTGAGGTTAAAAAATAGTTCAATCGACGAAACTCGAAGTCACCGGGTATCCCCTGTCAATGAAGCCTCAGGTCTATCACTCTTCGATGCTAGAAAACAAGTGCGAAATTTACTGAAATCGACCTTGTACTTGGAGGGTGCTGTTGATGAAGATAAATCCTTCAATGAACTGGGGATGGACTCGATTACCGGGGTGGAGTTTGTCAAAGCTCTCAATCGCTCTTTTTCTGTCGAGATGAAGGTCGCCAAACTGTACGATTATCCCACCGTGGAGGCGTTGTCTGCCTACCTAACTAGCCTGGTGAGTGAGCAAACCCCTCCCCCTTATCACGACATGGAAGTCGGCGATGCGACCAGTACCAAGCCCATTACAGACCCGTCGCCCTCCGGCAAACTCAAGTTGCCCACCTTAGCCCACAATCAAGCTGAGCCGCCGATAGAAGAAGCTAGGTCAGAAACTGATGTACCAAGCGACATCCAAGAGCGTGACGTGGCGGTAATTGGGATGGCCGGTCGCTTTCCCGGCGCCGGCAACCTTGATGCGTTCTGGCACAATCTGAGAGAAGGGGTCTGTTCCATCACCGAAATCCCACCCGACCGCTGGGACGTCTCCCGCTTCTTCGACCCCAATCCGAATGCCCCGGCCAAGAGCAGTAGCAAATGGGGCGGCTTCCTGACCGACATCGACAAGTTCGACCCCCTCTTTTTCAACATCTCCCCGGCTGAAGCCGAGATGATGGACCCCCAACAACGCTTGGTCCTGGAAGAAGCCTACCACGCTCTGGAAGCGGCCGGCTATGGCTCGCCCTCAGCTACTCGGCGGGGTTGTGGCTTGTATGTCGGGCTGATGAGTGGCAATGAGTATCTCAGCCGGCTGGCGCAAACTAAACCGGCTCAGGCGATGATGGGCAATGCCGGTTCCATTCTGGCCGGACGGGTGGCCTATGCCTTCGATTTGCAGGGGCCGGTGGTGACGGTCGATACGGCCTGTTCCTCCTCGCTGGTGGCGGTCGATATGGCCTGCAAGAGCCTGCTCAACCGAGAGGCAGAGATGATGCTGGCCGGGGGGGTGACCCTGTATCTGACCGAGCAGCCCTACCTGGGGATGAGCAAGGCCGGGATGTTATCCCCGGACGGTTTGTGCAAGACCTTTGATAGTCGGGCCGACGGCTTTGTACCAGGGGAGGGGGTGGGCTTTGTCGTCCTCAAGCGGCTAAGCCAAGCCATCGCCGATGGGGACACGATTTATGGGGTCATCAAAGGCAGTGGGGTCAACCAGGATGGCAAGACCAACGGTTTAACGGCTCCGAATGTCAAGTCACAGCGAGAATTGCAGCTGGCGGTCTACCGCAAGTATGGGATTGATCCGAGCGAGATCACCTATGTAGAAGCGCACGGCACGGGCACGAAGCTGGGCGACCCGATAGAAGTGGAGGCGTTGAGCGAAGCATTTCAGACCTATACCAAGACTAAGCAGTATTGCGCCCTCGGTTCGGTCAAGAGTAACATCGGTCACACCTCGGCGGCAGCGGGCGTGGCCGGCTTGCTCAAGGTGCTGCTGGCGCTGAAACACAGGCAGATACCGCCCTCACTCCACTTTGAGCAGCCCAATGAGCACATCGATTTTGAGAGCAGCCCCTTCTATGTCAATACCGAACTCAAGGATTGGACGGTGGAGAGCGGCCTGCGTCGAGCGGCGGTCAGTTCCTTTGGCTTCAGTGGCACCAATGCGCATCTGGTCATCGAGGAGTATCAGGGGTCAGGGGACAGGGGACAGAAGTCAGAGGCTGGACCGCAGGTGATTGTGCTGTCGGCCAGGAATGAGGAGCGGCTAAAGGCGTATGCCGAGAAGCTGCTGACCTTCTTGGAAGCAGATTTGGACGTTTCCTTGACTGATCTGGCCTACACCTTGCAGATCGGCCGGGAGGCCATGGATAATCGGCTGGCCTTTGTCGTCACTGACCTCAGCATCTTACGTGACAAGTTGACGGCCTATCTGGCTGATGAAACCGTCGTCATTGAGCAGTGCTACCAAGGGCAGGTGAAGCAAGAGCAAGATAGTCTCAATCTTCTTAATAATGATGACGACAGCCAGAGCTTGATCCGGCAATGGCTCGTCAAAGGTAAGTTGGAAAAGCTGGCTCAGCTATGGGTGTCGGGGGTTGAGATTGAGTGGACATTGCTGTATCCCAACCAGCCCCCCCGCCGGATATCGTTGCCGACCTATCCATTCGCTAAGAAACGGTATTGGTTTGACGGACAGGGAATGAAGGAAAAACAAAGGTCACAGGCTGTTGCCGCCACATCGTCAAGGGCTTACGAGGCTGAGCCAACCCAATTGGTTAGGCCTCATATTACCGGCCAACAAAAGGTGAGGTTGGCCGACTTGGCGGCTCAGCCTTTGCCGGGGAATGAGGAAAAGAGGCAAGCAGTTCCTGAGCCAGCGGCGGTGTATGACCCCATTGAAGCAGCAGACCAACTCGTCACCGAGACGGCACAAGTAGTCTCTATTGCTGCGAGCAACCGACCGTCCACAACCCCTGTTCAGAACCGACAGGCGATTGAGCAACAGTTGCGACAGCAGTTGGTGGACCTGTTGTATGTTGAGCCTGAGGAGGTCGAGGCAGACAAGAAATTCATCGATTTGGGTCTGGACTCGATTACGGGAGTGGAATGGGTCAAGCGGATCAATGCTGAGTTTGGGCTAAACCTCAGCGCCACCACACTGTATGATCACCCTACTCTGCCGCGCTTAGCCAATCATCTGGTAAGCCTGATGCCTGAGCACAGCCGTGAACCCTCAGCCGCGAAACAAGATCTTGGAGCAGTTGTTCTAGCTAACCGAGAGTCAATCCGCTTAAAACCAACGGGGGAGCAACCTGAACCAATAAAAACGAGAATTTTTGAAGGGTATGGTCTGGTGGTCTCAAGTGTGCAAGCGGTGGCAGATAGCCGCCTGACTGCCTGGTCAGTGTCACCTCCCAAGGATGATGAGGTCCAGATTGAGGTCAAAGCCTCGGCCATCAACTTTCCGGATGTGCTGTGTCTGAAAGGATTGTATCCGACCCTGCCCAGCTATCCCTTTGTGCCTGGCTTTGAGGTGGCCGGCGTGGTAACCGCCGTCGGTCAAGCTGTGAGCCATCTGGCGGCAGGGGATGCGGTCATCGCTGTCACCGGCCGTCAGTTGGGCGGGCACGCCCACTTTGTCAACGTGCCCGGTTTCGGCGTGGTCAAAAAGCCGGATAGTCTTAGCTTCGAGGCGGCCTGTAGCTTGCCGATCATCTTCCTGACCACCTACCACGCCTTCGAGTTGGCCAAGCTGAAGGTAGGGGAGCACACCCTGATCCAGACAGCGGCCGGAGGCTGTGGCCTGATGGCGGTTCAACTAGCCAATTTACAGCAGGCCATCATCTATGGCACCTCCAGCCGCGAGAGCAAACTCGCCTTCCTGGAGCAGATTGGGGTTGACTACCCCCTAGACTACACCGGCCCCTTCGATGAAAGGATCAAGTCCCTGACGGCCAATCGGGGGGTGGATGTGGTGCTCAATATGCTGGCCGGCCCAGCCATTCAAAAGGGACTGAAGGTGCTGGCTCCGGGCGGTAGATATCTGGAGTTGGCGGTTCATGGGCTTAGAGCCAGTGGTGAATTGGACTTATCCCACTTGGTACACAATCAAGCCTTTTACAGTATCGATGGCCGACGCGGCGGCTTTGGCGGGCCTGAGCTTATGACCAGATATCTAAAGCGAATGGTGGAGATGGTGGTCAACGAAGAGATCTACCCGGTGGTCCACAAGATTTATCCCCTCTCCCAAATTCAGCAAGCGTTGCACTATGTTGAAAGCGGAGCGCATCTGGGTAAGGTGGTCATCAGCCACAGCCAAGAGCAGGTCATCGACCTGACCGAACAGTGTCTGAGGGACATGGTGCGGCAGAAGCAACGGAGCCGGCGTCGAAAGCCGGTTCAAGTCCAGGCTACTGAAAAGCAGATAGCCGCCAGTCAGCCTAATGACGACATCGCCATCATTGGGATGGCCGGTCGCTTTCCGGGCGCTGAGGATGTCCAGCAGTTCTGGTCCAATCTGGCCACTGGGATTGACTCGATTAGGGAAGTTGCCCCGGAGCGCTGGGATATTGAGCGCTACTACGACCCGGATCGACAAGCACCCGGCAAGAGCAGCAGCAAATGGCTGGGCGCGATGGCCGACATCGATAAGTTCGACCCGCTTTTTTTCAATATCTCTCCCCGTGAAGCGGAATTGATGGACCCTCAACAACGTCTGTTTCTAGAGGAGGCCTGGACCGCCCTCGAAGATGCCGGCTATGCCGGTCAAACCCTGTCTGAATGCAAATGTGGCATCTTTGTCGGGGTCGGGGTCGGGGATTACCACTTCGGACTAGACCGGAGCACCGCAGGGGTGGATGCCCATACCCTGTTGGGTAGCGCTCCCTCGATTCTGACCGCCCGGCTGGCCTACATCCTGAACTTGAAAGGGCCATGTCTGGCCATCGATACCGCTTGCTCCTCCTCGCTGGTAGCCATTCACGAGGGCTGTCAAAGCCTGTTGACCGGTCAGAATGACATGGTCTTGGCCGGCGGGGTGAGTGTCTTGACCGGCCCGCAGATGCACATTATGACCAGCCAAGCCGGGATGCTGGCCGGAGATGGCCGCTGCAAAACCTTCGATAACCGGGCCGATGGCTTTGGCATTGCCGAGGGGGTGGGGGTGGTTGTTTTGAAACGCCTGGCCGAGGCTGAACGAGATGGGGACCAGATTTACGGCGTCATCAAAGGCAGTGGGCTCAATCAGGATGGAGCCACCAACGGTATCACCGCCCCCAGTGTCACCTCCCAAACCGCTTTGGAGCTGGAGGTGTACCGTCGGTCAGGCATCGACCCCAGCAGTATCACCTTGGTCGAAGCCCACGGCACCGGCACCAAGCTGGGCGATCCCATTGAGGTCGAAGCCCTAACCAAAGCTTTCCGCAGCTATACCGAGCAGAGCGGCTATTGTGCCCTCGGTTCGGTCAAGATGAACATCGGACATACCCTGACCGCAGCTGGCGTGGCCGGGGTGATCAAGGTTTTGCTGGCGCTGAAACACCAACAGTTGCCCCCCTCGCTCCATTTTGAGCAGCCCAACGAGCATATCGATTTTGAGACCAGCCCCTTTTACGTGAATACCGAGTTAAAGGCGTGGGAGGTAGAGACGGGTCCCCGCCGAGCGGCGGTTAGTTCCTTTGGCTTCAGTGGGACCAATGCCCATCTGGTCATCGAGGAGTATCAGGGGGCAAGAGTCAGGAATCAGGGGGCAGGGGAAGGCCCGCAGGTGATTGTTCTGTCGGCCAGGAATGAAGAACGGCTCAGGGCGTATGCTCAACGGCTGTTGGCCTTCTTGGAGCAAGCCTCAGCTCCACAGCTGGCTGACCAGAAACGCGACACTTCTGCCATCGAACAAACGGTGCGAGCAATGGTCGCAGAGATGGCCGGCGTCTCCCCTGATGAGATCGAGGTTGAGCAACCTTTCGAGGCGTATGGCCTGGATGTGGTGCAACTAAGCTGGTTGAAAACGAGGGTCGAGGCGCAGTATGGTTGTGATTTGCCACTCACCCTCTTGTCAGAGCAGGCCTCGGTGACGACTGTGACCCACCACCTGGCCTCACTAGCAGCACAAGATAAACGTAACCCTCAAGGAGAAGCCTCGCAGTTGGGATTATCATTAGCCAGCCTGGCTTACACCTTGCAGGTGGGGCGGGAGGCGATGGAAATGCGGCTGGCTCTGGTGGCGCACAACTTGGCCGATGTCCAGCACAAACTTGCAGATTATCTAGAGAATAAAACAGAAAATATTTTTCAACATTATCTACAAGCCGACAGCGCACGGCTTGATCTTCTAATGGAGGGCAACGAGGCCAAAGTTTTCGTCAAGTCGTTGATCAAGGAGGGCCGGCTAGAAAAACTGGCCCAACTCTGGGTGTCGGGAATTGAGATTGAGTGGGGCTTGTTGCATGGCGTAGAGAAACCTGACCGGATTTCGTTACCGACCTATCCCTTTGCCCGAGAGCGATACTGGCTGCCTAACAATGAAGAATTGAGAATGAAGAATGAAGAATTATCAATTCACAATCCACAATTTACAATTGCTTCGCTGCATCCATTGGTTCACAAGAACATTTCCGACTTGGAAGAGCAACGCTTTAGTACCGTCTTCAGGGGGTCGGAGTTCTTTCTGACTGACCATCGCGTCCGAGGCGAGAAAGTGCTGCCGGGGGTGGCCTATCTGGAAATGGCCCGCGCTGCCGGAACGATGGCGGTTAGAGAGGGGGCAGTGATCCAACTGAAGGATGTGGTTTGGCTCAGGCCGCTGGTCGTCGGCGATGCGCCGGTCGAGACCCAAGTAGGGCTGTATGCGGAGGAAAGTGGTGAGGTGCGCTATGAGGTCAGCACTCTCGACGATGAAGGCAACCCATTGCTCCACAGCCGGGGTCAGCTAGTCATGGGTGCGGCTGAGGAAAGCCAGACTATCGACCTGGCTGCGATCCGGCAACGTTGCCTGGAGCGGGTGACAGGCGAGACGTGCTATCGACGGTTTGAAGAACACGGGTTAGTCTACGGTCCCAGCTTTCAAGTCATCGAGGATGTCGTTGGCAACGAGACGGAGGCCCTGGCCCGGCTGAGGTTACCGGCTGAGGTAGATACAGCCCGGTACACCCTGCCCCCGAGTCTGCTGGATGGGGCGCTGCAAAGTGTGATGGGGCTAACCGGGGCTCAGAATTTGGGTCTGTCTTTACCGTTTGCCCTGGATTTGCTAGAGCTACTGGCTCCCCTCCCGGCCACGGGCTATGCGTATGTAACGCGGTTGGCGGTCGAGGCGGAGACGGCGCATTTCAACGTTGCTTTGCTAGATGACCAGGGACGGGTGTGTCTGAAGCTGCACAACTTTACCGTAAAAGCCATCCCCCAACCGGAGGAGCCGGGCTGGTATTACCACCCCTACTGGCAACGAGAAGAACTGGCCGCAGCGCAGTCCAAGACAGCTCAGGCAATGGGTGACATCGTCCTGATCTTCCCAAAAGGACTGGAGCCATTAGCCGACAGGCTGATGACACATTACCCCCAGCAGCGGGTGGTCTGCTTCACTCTCAGTAATACAAACATGCGGTTGAGCGAGACAGAGTGGGAAGTGGACTTGAATGACAGCGAGGGGATGACAGCCAGTCTGGATACCCTGACCCGGATTGACACCTTGTATTTTCTGGGCGGTCTGTCAGAACAACACCATGGCCCGTTCTCTTTAGACGGACTGGCTCGGAGCCAAGAGCAAGGCGTGCTCAACCTATTCCGCCTAGTCAAGATTTTAGAGCAACGGGGACTGATGAGCCATCTATCAAACCTCAAAGTACTGACCAATCATGCTCAGCAACTCCATTCTCAGGAACCCATTCAGCCCTGGAGTGCCTCCCTGAGCGGGCTGACCATGAGCCTGGCTAGGGAATATCCGGCGGTCAAGGTCAGTTGCATTGATGTTATCCTGACCCCCAATGAGGCGGGGCAGCCTATTCTGGCTGAGGCCAATGTGCTGGCTCTCATCGCCGAAGGGGGCGGTCAAGGTCAGCCGGTTGCGCTGCGACAGGGTGTTCGATATATCAGGCAACTGGCTCCTCTGAGCTTGCCGCCAGCCCAAGAACCGCTTTACCGGCCTAGTGGAGTCTATCTGATCCTGGGCGGAGCCGGGGGCATTGGCCTGGAAACAGCCGTCCATCTGGCCGAACAAGTGCAGGCTAAGGTAGTGCTGGTTGGCCGCAGTGCCTTAACCAGTGAGAAGCAAGCTCAACTGGAGCGGATAAGAGACGCCGGCGGGGACTATCTGTATTGCCGGGCAGATGGTGCTGACCTGAGCCAGATGCAAGCCGTGGTTCGGGAGGCCAATGAGACATTCGGCCCGATCAACGGTGTCATCCATTCCGCCCTGGTGTTGCGGGATGGATCCCTCAGAACAACGACCGAAGCCGACTTTCACGCGGCCTTGACCCCCAAGGTGACCGGCAGTGTGGTGCTGGCTGAAGTGGTCAAAGACGAGCCTTTGGACTTTATGCTCTTCTTCTCCTCGGTTCAGTCGATGTGGGGCAATGCCGGGCAGGGCAACTATGCCGCAGGGAGCACCTTCGCCGATGCTTATGCCCTGTATCTCAACC
>JAGRBY010000670.1 GCA_020433835.1 Anaerolineae bacterium
GACATCGAGAATTTTGATTTGGCCTTTGGGGCCAAAGGTGAATGTTCCGGGCCAGGGATCAAAGGCGCGTACTTTTCTCTCAATTTCAACGGCCGGCAGAGACCAATCGAGCAAACCCTCTTTCTTATCCAGACGCGGCGCGAAGGTGACCATTGCATCCGGCTGCGGCTGGGGGGTAAGCGTACCAGCCAACCAATCCGGCAGCGTGTCGATGAGCAGGTGGCTCCCCAATTCGGCTAAAGCGCCGGTTAGTGTTCCGCCGGTATGTTCGGCGGTCATAGGGATGGCGCGTTTGGCGATCATCGGCCCGGTATCCAACCCTTCGTCCATGTGCATAATGGTGACGCCAGCTTCATCGTCACCGGCCAAAATTGCCGCCGTAATCGGGGCAGCGCCGCGCCAACGCGGCAAGAGCGAGGCATGGACGTTGATACAACCGAAGCGTGGTAAATCCAGCACATTTTTGCGCAGAATTTGCCCAAAGGCGGCCACCACAATCAAATCCGGCTGAAAGGAAGCCAGCGCTTCAAACGCCTCCGCTGCTTTGAGCGTACGCGGCTGCAGCACGGGAATATCGGCCTCTTTCGCCACGACCTTAACCGGCGGCGGCGTTAACCGCTTTCCCCGCCCACTGGGGCGATCGGGTTGGGTGACAACCCCGACCAGCGCATAGGGGCCGGCGATTAAGGCTTTCAAACTGGGAACAGCAAAATCCGGGGTTCCCATAAATACAACTTTGACACTCACCAACGTTCTCCCCGACCGACTGGCAATGAAACATATACGTATTCAAGCAACGGATACAACTTCACAGAACTAAATCCGTATTGAACTCTATTAGAACAAAAATACATGATAACATCGCCTGTCTATGCAGGCAATTTTTGAAATGTTTCATTGGTTTCACTGGTTTCATCTGTTACATTGCACCCTATAAATAGATATGATAGAATGAATCTACTTTACATAGCTTATTTATTTACTTAATCATAAGGAGATTTTGTCTGATGTTTAACTCAACAATGCAAATTCAGCTAGTTGACCCGCCCTAACCCTCTTGTGATAATGAAAAACTTAAAACAGATAAATCACTGAAGTTAGAAAAGGGATCAGGAATAGGTTTTCAAAGTTTTATTGCTTTCATTAAAATGCTGCTTAGTCGGCAAGAAAGGGCTTTATTGTATGACTGACATTACCAATAATGACAAAATTTTAGCGGCGCTCTCCTATCCAATATGGATTGTTGCCATCGTGATTCTCCTGGTCGAAGATATGCGAAATCGACCCTTTCAAAAATACCACGCTATTCAATCATTGGCAGTTAACCTCGTCATTTTTGTATTAGGCCTTATTACCAGTTGGACCATAGTTCTGCCCTGTTTAATCTGGTTTGTCACCTTGTATTGGGCCTACGAAGCCTACCAAGGGAAATATTTTACGATACCTGTTCTCACTGATTTCCTAAAAGGACAAGGCTGGATCTAATTCAACGAGAAAGTCTAATATCAATTTTTATCAAAAGAAACCTCTCGTCTCGGCGGGAGGTTTTTTTATTGATGACCTCAAGCATTTTTTATTTGCCCCCCTTTTGCACTATAATGCCAGGATATTTGAGTAAATGAACAGCTTATGACGCCAACAACCTTTTAATAGGCAACCCTTTTTCATCCCTTCTGCAAACCGACTCCCATAATCCGGCTTACCACTTCCGCAATCAATTGTCCGGCGCACATATTCCATTTACTCCCCGCCAAAATCGTTTGGCCGACTCACATAATCGATCTGACCGGTGATATAATCGTTGCGTTGTCTTAAATAAACGTTGGGTTGACTCACATAATCCGTTTGAACTCTTATATAAACGTTGGGTTAACTCACATAATCCGTTTGAACTCTTATATAATCGTTGCGTTGTCTTAAATAAACGTTGGATTGACTCACATAATCCGTTTGAACTCTTATATAATCGTTGGATTGACTCACATAATCCGTTTGAACTCTTATATAATCCATGCGTTGACCGGCATATTCCGCCTAAGTTCTTATAAATTCCGTCTCCCGACTTATCAAATGCGTAGTTTAACTCGCATATCCGGCTAATCGGCTCAGCGCATATCTATCTCTCATCCTTTATCAGGAGTATCATGTTATCCACACAACCAAAGCGGTGGGAAATTTCTCCCCGCGCCCCGACTGCTCATTTTGCTACATTTAAAGATTTGCCGCCTCTTATTGTACAAATTCTTTATAATCGCGGCATTACCACGCCTGAGGATGTGGATAACTTTCTCAACCACCGTTGGGGTGATGACGATCCTTTCAACCTACGCGGTATGGCAACGGCGGTGGGCCGACTCAAACAGGCCATCGCCCAGCAGGAGCCGATTGCCGTCTATGGCGACTATGACGCCGATGGCGTAACATCGACCGCTTTGATGATGCACGTTTTATCGGCTTTGGGGGCCAATGCCCAGGCTTACATTCCTAATCGCTTTGAAGAAGGCTATGGTCTCAACAACGAGGCGCTGTTTGAGCTGGCTAATCGGGGTGTCAAAGTGGTATTGACGGTCGATTGCGGTATCCGGTCGGTGCAAGAGGTGGCTTACGGCAACAGCTTGGGGCTAGATATCATCATCACCGATCACCACACCGTCGGCGATAAAATTCCTCCGGCGTTGGCGGCGATTAATCCTAAGCAATCAGATTGCGCTTATCCCTTCAAAGAGCTGGCCGGAGTAGGTCTGGCCTATAAGGTCACGCAGGCGCTGCTGCGCGACCACCGTTCGAACGGGCTGCGGGCTGAAAATTTTCTCGATTTGGTAGCATTAGGCACGGTAGCCGATCTGGCTCCGCTTTATCACGAAAATCGAAAGCTGGTTAACTTGGGGCTGCAGCAACTTAACCATTCGCTTCGGCCCGGATTAACAGCGTTGATGGCGCAAGCCCGATCCGGCACCGAGACTGCCATTACCGCCGGGACCATCGGCTTTACCATCGGTCCTCGGCTCAATGCTGCCGGTCGATTAGACAGTGCGCTGGCTGCTTATAACCTGCTTATGGCTCGCGACCAGGCCGAAGCCCGTCATCTGGCCGCCGATCTCGATCAGCAGAATCGTGATCGCCAGAAACTTACGCGAGATATCGTTGACAGGGCACGCAAGGCGGTTATGGAGAACGAACCCCAACAGCCACTCTACTTTATTAGCGACCCGGAGTTCAACCCCGGTGTAGTCGGACTGGCCGCCTCGCGCCTGTCTGAAGAGCTTTACCGCCCCGTGTTAGTAGCCGAGCAAGGGGACGAAGTAACCAAAGGGTCAGCCCGCAGTATCCCTGAATTTCACATTACCGAAGCGCTCGATCAATGTGCCGATTTGTTAGTACGCTACGGCGGCCACGCTGCTGCCGCCGGTTTTACCGTCAAGAATGAGAATTTGAAAGAGTTTAGAAAGCGCCTTTTGAAGGTTGCCACAGAACAGCTTCCTGTCGATGAACTGCGCCCCACGCTGGCCGTAGACGGTGAGGTAAATTTGCGGGGAGTAACTCCAGCGCTAATCGAAGATATTATCAATCTTCAACCCTTTGGTTACGGCAACCCCACGCCCCGCTTTGTCACATACAACTTACGTATCAAGTATATCAAAAGCGTTGGCCAAGAGGGTCAGCATCTGCGCCTGGTTCTCAACGACGGCAAACAGGATTGGAACACCATTGCTTTTCGCCTGGGGCATTGGGCTGGTAAGCTCAAGCCTTCTCAAGAAATTGATGCTGTTTACAATCTTGAATTTAACCACTGGAACGGCCAAACAAAAATGCAGTTGAATATTAAGGATTTAAAGCCGACTGGTCTCCAAGACTAAGGATTAACCATTAAAATCTAAACAGGAGATTGGAGATTAGAGATGGGAAGATTAGCCCTACAAATCTCCTTATCGCCTAATCTCTTTATCGGGCTTCCAACCGTTCTTAGGGTGATGGATTCCCGCTAAAA
>JAGRBY010000671.1 GCA_020433835.1 Anaerolineae bacterium
CTTTGCCTTCATTATATCGCTGGCCTATTTGGGGCAGATATTAGGCGATTTCGGCACGCTGGAGGTGATGAGCCGCTTTGTGTCGACCATGTCGCCGCCGAATACCAGGCAATTATATATGCGCACGCTGGTATTCAAGACCGTGGTCGGATTAGTGTGTGCCGTAGTAACGATAGTGGCGGCGTTGTGGTCGGCCCCTTGGATGACGGTCGGCTGGGCGCTGTTGATAGGCATCGGCGTGGTAACGCATATCGTCGCCTGGGTTCCCTTTCAGTTTCTGTTAGGGGTCAAACAGGTCGGCCAATGGATGGTCGAACAGTCGTGGCGGCAGTGGGTGCTGTTGATTCTGCTGGTGGTGCTTTATCCCTTTTTGGGCATGACCGGCACGGTCTTGGCCTGGACAGGTATGGAGACTGCTTTCTGCGCCTTGGGCTTGTGGTGGGTGCGCGGCTACTGGCAAGGATCGGAACTGCGCCTGGAGTGGGCTTATCTGCGGCCGTATATCACCTTTGGCTTTGGCTTCTTTGTGGCGAATTTGGTGTCGGCGGTGCTGTATCGATCGGGGCCGGTGTTGGTCGAAACCATCACCCGCGAAACGGCTCAAGCCGGCTTTCTCAATCTGGCGATTGGTCTCTTTTTGATGCCGTATCTGCTGTTAACGCAAATCGCCTTTAGTTTTGTGCCGACGCTCAGCGATTTTTACGCTAACGATCAGCTTGAGGAACTGCAAGCGTGGGTCAGTAACTTTGTGCGCTACAGTTGGTTGGTCGGCTGGTTGGGGGTTATCGCCATCTGGCTAACGGCCGATTGGGGGGTGCAGTGGGTATTTGGCCCGGAATATTATGAAGCCGCCGCGCCCCTCAAATGGATCAGCATCGGTATTCCGCTGGCGGCACTGCTGTGGGGGGCGAACGTCGTCTCGACGGTGGCCGGGCAGGGCAAACTGCGCTTTTGGTCATCGCTGGGGGCGCTGTTGGTGTTTCTGATAGCATCTTTTTGGCTGGTGCCGCGCTACAGCGCCACCGGCGCGGCGATGGGCCTAACGCTGTCGGTTATCGCCAACTTTACAATATTGTTTTACTTTCTCCGCGCTATTTATAAGCCTGAATGGATAATGATTATTGCCAGCGGGGTTTTGGGCGGAGGAATTTTATGGCTGCTGGCTGGATTTGGTTTTTAGATGGGCGCTGTCAACGTTCAGCTATCAGCCGTCAGCTTTAATGCGAACAAGGTTGTCATTTGACCAATCAAGACCGGCTCTATGCCAAAAACTCTATGGGAACACGTAAGCTGAACGCTGAGAGCTAATAGCTGAATGCCTATTTTAGGCCAAGGAGAGTAATGTGACACGATTATCTGCCGAACAAAAGCAAACATTAGATGAAGTTGGATATGTTGTTTTTCCCGGTGTGCTGTCCGAACCGGAGCTTGAGCGGATACTGGCCCGACTGGAAGAACTGTGGACACAAGAAGGAGCCCAGGCCGGGCAGGAAAATTATATCGAAAAGGGTGTGCGACGGCTGGCCAACTTAGCCAACAAGGGCGATATCTTCCGCACGATTTTTGCCCATCCGTTAGTGGTCGATGCCGTTGAAACGGTGATGGGCCCGGACTTGCGCCTAAGTATGCTCAACGCCCGCGAGGTGCCGCCGCAGCTTGACAGCGCCTTGCAACCCTTTCACAGCGATACCGACAACGCCGGTGTGCCGGACGGCTCAGGCTTTTTTAGCTGCACCGCGGTCTGGATGCTCGATGCCTTTACGCCCGACAACGGTGCCACCCGCATCATTCCCGGCACCCACCACTCTAACAAGGTGCCGGCCGATGTTTTAGAAGATACGTACGCTATCCATCCCCACGAAACCGTTATGACCGGCCAGGCCGGAGATGTGGCTGTCTTTAACGGCCATTGCTGGCACGCCGGTGGCCTTAATCGCACCGATAAGCCACGCCGCGCCATCTTAGCCCACTACTTACGGGCCGATACGCCCCGCCCCGGTGATCGCCGCCAACATTTATCGCCCGAAGTCCGGGCCAAAATGTCGCCGCGTGAGCTGGAAATTCTGGGCCTCGATGAGAAGCAGTACGGCATTCGGGCCAAGCTGGCCGTATCGAATATGTTTAAGAATTTGCGCGAGAAACTACCGGTTTAGGAATAGGTAATTGGTAATTAGTAAATAGTAATTGGTAATTTAATCTCTAATTACCAGTTACCAATTACTATTTACCGTTATCCCAGATCGCTGTTCGTTTTATTACGTTCTCGTTCCCTGAACGTTTCGTCGTATCCATAAATCCCTAACCAAAGGACTGTGTGTGGAGAAGAAGGAGTCAACAAAAACCCAGCAGTTAAGAACCGATGTAGCGATTATTGGCGCGGGGCCGGCCGGTTTAACGGCGGCTTATGAGTTGACCAAAGCCGGGCGCAGCGTGATTGTGTTAGAAAAAGCGGCGCTGGTCGGCGGCATCTCGCGGACTGAGCGCTACAAAGGCTATCACATTGATATTGGCGGGCATCGGTTCTACACCAAAATTGATGAAGTGAATGCCTTTTGGCAAGAAGTGATGGGCGATGATTTCCTGCGCCGGCCGCGTCTGTCTCGCATCTACTACAATCGCAAGTTCTTCTACTACCCCATTCGTCCTTTTGATGCGCTCTTTAATTTGGGCCTGATCGAGAGCACGCGCGTGATCCTAAGCTACCTACACGCGCAGCTTTTTCCCTATCCCTCAGAGGAAAGCTTCGAGCAGTGGGTCTCGAACCGCTTTGGCCGGCGGCTTTACCAGGTCTTCTTCAAAACCTACACCGAAAAGGTGTGGGGCATCCCCTGTCACGAGATCAAAGCCGAGTGGGCGGCGCAGCGCATTAAGGGGCTGTCGCTGCCGGTAACCATTCGCAACGCCCTGCTGCGACCGCGCAAGCAGAGCGTCAAAACCTTAATCGAAGAGTTTCACTATCCGCGGCAAGGGCCGGGCATGCTGTGGGAAAAAGTGCAGGCGCTGGTTGAAGCCCAGGGCAACAAAGTTTTGACCGAGCACGAGGTGGTCTGCTTAAACGGCAACGGTCGCCGCATTAACGCCATCACGGCTGTCAATCCCCGTGGCGAAACGGTTGAAATTGAGGCCGCCCACGTCATCAACAGCATGCCGCTCAGCCATTTGATTAGGCGCATCAATCCCGCCCCCCCACCTGAACTGCTCGATGCCGCCGCCCGGCTGTCCTATCGCGATTTTCTGACGGTGGCCCTTGTTGTGCGCCGTTCCGACCTCTTCCCCGACAATTGGATTTACATCCACAGCCCGGAAGTTGAGGTCGGCCGCATCCAGAACTTCAAAAACTGGAGCCCTTACATGGTTCCCGATGAGCAGACCACTTGCCTGGGGCTGGAATATTTCTGCACCGTCGGCGACGACCTGTGGCAAATGGACGATGCGGCGCTGATTGAACTGGGCCGGCGCGAAATGGCCACAATCGGCCTGCTCGATGCAGACGACGTCATCGACGGCACCGTCTTCCGCCAGCCGAAAGCCTATCCGGTTTATACCGGCGAATACAAAGATTACCTGGACCAAATCAAGCAGTACCTCGACACCATCCCCAACCTGCAAACCGCCGGTCGAAACGGCCTGCATATGTATAATAACCAGGATCACTCGATGCTAACCGCTATGCTGGCCGTTAAGAACATTCTCGGCGAGCAGCACGATATCTGGACGGTCAATACCGAGCGATCTTACCATGAGGAAGTCCGTATTCCTGAAGCTGAAAAAGCGTAATCAGGGAGTAGGCAGTAAGGAGTAGGAAGTAAGGGAAAAACTACTCCCTGCTCTCTACTGCTTACTCCCTAAAATTCTATTAAACCTATAACCAACCACGGAGGAGCCGCCATGCCTGACATAATTCTTGTGAATTTTCGTAGCGAACGCGATATGTATCCGCCCTTTGGCATCATGTACGTAGCCGATGCCTTGATCCAGCAGGGATA
>JAGRBY010000672.1 GCA_020433835.1 Anaerolineae bacterium
AGAACCCAGGGTTTTCTTGATGAGACCCGCAAGGGCTTGCTTTTGAGCTAAATTGGGCACCAGGCTTACCATTTAGGCAAAACCCTGGGTTCTTTACCTCTCTCCACGGTTTATTGTTGCGCTACCCGTTCGCAACACATCCTGAACTTTGGTAAAATGACGGCACTGTGCTAGATTTAAGAGAGGCCAACTTTTTACACTGAGACAAACATTTATTATGACCAACTCTCTCGAAAAAATCGCGCTCAGTTTTGGAGTCGACAAAATTGAGCGTCACGTTTTCCTGTGCTGCGACCAGACAAAACCTAAATGCTGTGCGAAAGAGGTTAGTTTAGAGTCGTGGAATTTCTTAAAGAAGCGTTTAGAGGAATTGAACTTGACCGGCAGTGGGGGCGTTTTTCGAACCAAAGCCAACTGTCTGCGCATCTGCCAGAATGGGCCGATTGCCGTCGTTTATCCGGAAGGCACGTGGTATCATTCCTGTTCGCCGGAGGTGCTGGAGCGCATTATTCAGGAGCATCTTATTGGTGGGCAGCCGGTTGAAGAGTTTGTAATAATCGAACATCCCTTATAGCGATAAAGAGATAGAGAGATGAGGTTAATTCAATCTCTCTATCTCTTTATCGCCTCATCTCCTCATTTATTTCATCAGCTTTTGTAGAACCCCTCCTAAAACTTCAATAGCGGTTGTATATTCCGTTACGTCGATATGTTCGTCGGGGGTGTGGTCGAGGCTGCTGTCGCCGGGGCCATAGGCCACGATGGGCGTAGCGGGCCAGTGCGGGCCGACGACGTTCATATCGGCTGTGCCGGTTTTGACGACGAAGCGCGGACTGCCGTCTGTGGCGCGGATGCTCGATAGAAAAGCTCTGACCAACGGATTGGATTTATCGCCTTTGTAAGCCAACTCCGACCCTGAAAAATGGGCTTCAGCTTGGGTGCCGTCGGGGAGGGCATCGAGATGACGACGAAGATCGCTTTCTAACTCGGCGGGGCTAATGCCGACCGGCAGGCGAAAGCCAAAACTTATCTCGACGCGGCCAAACGCGCCTGCATCCTGGCTGGCAATATGGCGCAGCGACGGATCGAGGCGGGTAAAGGGGGAGTTGGCATCGCGGCTTTCGTTAAGCTGGCGGCTGTAATCTTCGATTTGTCGCCATAAGTCAACCGCTTGTTCCGCCGGTAAGCGTCCCTCGCCGGCGGAGTGGCTGAACGGTACGGTAAGCGTTACGTCCATCAGCAGCCGCCCCTTATACCCCAACGTTACCCGATCCCAATTGCTGGGTTCGCCGATGATACAGTAGGTTGGGGGCGGGAGATTGGGAGATGGGGAGACTGGGAGATTAGCGGATTTATCATTGCCCTGTTCCTTTGCCTCTTTGCCACCTGGTAGCTCTGCTCCTTTGCCCCTCTGCTGCAAAATGTGGCGTGCGCCGAGGCTGGTGGCGGCTTCTTCCTCCACCGCGCCGACAACCGTCACGCGCCAGCCGTCCGGCACCTCGACCTGAGCCGCTGCTGCCGCGAATGTGCAAAGCGGTCCTTTGGCATCGACACTCCCGCGCCCATAGAATAAATCGCCTTCTTGCCGAATGGGTAC
The DNA here is from genome assembly GCA_020433835.1 of Anaerolineae bacterium. The sequence goes on from JAGRBY010000672.1 coordinate 1,598, forward strand.
CTCACCGGGGAAGGTGTCGATGTGGCCCAGCAGTAAAATTTCACGATCCCCATTGCCTTTTATGCCCACAGCGTTGCCAACTTCATCGACATAGGCTTTTAGGCCATGGGCGTTCATCCAGCCGGCCAGGTAGGTTGAGGCTTTGCGTTCGTGGTGGGAGGGGGAAGGGATGGACACGAGTTTGGTTAGGAGATCAATGGCTTGGGTACTGTTTTCGTTTGACATCGGTTTTGCTCCGTTGTTGACACTAGTTACTCGGATTTGTCTTTTATAAGGGCCTGAATGACGCCGCGCTTGCCATTGACGCGCCATTCGGCATCTTCCTGATCAAGCTTGTCGGCTTGACCCGGCTTTAAGCCGACAATGGGGTCGGATTTCATCGTGCGTAAGGTAACAAATGAGGTTGGGAAATAAGGGACAACATCGCTTAATGGAACGGTGGTCGGCCAGCGGCTATCGCCCACCAGACGGCGATAGTTGGCATCGCCTTTGAAGATAACGAGATGGGCTTGGGCTAAAAACGCGGTGAGAGACGCCGGGATCTGCCAGAAGAAGTGGCTGCTGTTCCAGAAGATGTGGGCGCGAACGGTGAGCCGTCCTCTCAAGAGCTGATCGGACAGCCGCCGGGCAAGCGGGCTAAACGGTTCGCCTCTGGCTTCGATGGCGGCAATCGTCATGTCGATGTCCGCCGGGGTGGCGTCTGAGACAAAGGTGGGGTGGGCTTTGACGTGGAGTGTGACTTGCCTGGCCCAATTGAAGCGGAGTAGAAAATCGGTCAGCGCCAGATCCATCAATAGTTCGGTACCGGAGTTGTCGCAGATGAAATCGATACGGCGGTTGGGTGAAGTGTGTTTGTTGCTGAGGTGTTCGACGACTGGGTCGGTGTCGTCGACAAGTAAATTTTCTTGCTCGCTGTCTACGGCGATGGCGCGGCCTGCGTCTTGGGCAACCTGATTGTAGCTTAAGTCGATGCGGTTACCCCAGACGCAGTGATGCAGCAGCGTTCGTAAATTTGTCTCCGCACCTTCTTCGGCATGGCTTAACGCCAGAGCGAGAACTTGCCAGGGGGTGTCGCTGCCTAATTCTTCCTGCTTGCGCGGCAGGAAGGGATCGATGCCTTGCCCGGCGGCGAGATCAGGGCCGTTGCCACCAAAGTAGTTGGTTGCCTCCAGCAGCCGCCGGTAGAGAAACGCTTCGGCAAAGTACCAGGGAATATCGAGCCAGCGCCGACCTTGATAGGGTTGGTAGGCTTGCTGCCAGCTTGGGCCGTCGGGGGCTGTTGTTTGCAGCGGCTGAATAGGTTTGTTCAGGGTGAGTTCATCGAACAGCGCTTCGAGCCGCCGGATAATTTGAGACGGATATTTGTCGGCGTAGTCGGCCAGTACTTGCCGGATGACATCCGGTTTGCGGGTGGTCAGGGTTCGATAGGCAAAAGAGCCGGGTTCGCCGGTCATAAGGGGTGGCGGTGGCTGGGCGGGGTCGAATTGGGGATGGGTCGTCATGGGGTCTCCTTTTTGGCAAAGTTACAGATTGCAGGGTTGCAAGGTTACAGGGTTGCAAGATGCAGAGTTGCAACGTTATTTGTTCAGCTTTTTAGATGGGCTACCAGAGCCGGTAGTATTTGACCGGATGGGCCTGGTAGGACGAATGTGGCGTGTCGGGTTAAGGGGGTTTCATCGGGATTGATTTCGACGGTTGGGATGCGATGTTCAAGCGCAGTAAACGGCAGCGATGCAGCCGGGTGAACCAGAGCCGACGTGCCAATTGAGAGAAAGAGATCACATGTTTCGGCGGTATGGAAAGCGCGTTGTAGCGCCTGAGCCGGCAGCGATTCGCCAAACCAGACGACATCGGGGCGCAGGTAACTGTCGCAGTCGGGGCAGCGCGGCGGCGTCTCGCCGGCTTCCGACCAGGTCTCGGCGACTCGGCGATCGCTGGAGCAGACGATGCGGGTGATGCTGCCGTGCAGTTCGATCACGTCGTCGCTGCCGGCGCGCTGGTGGAGGCCATCGACATTCTGGGTGATGAGGGTCAGTTTAGGCACAAGACCGGCTAATTCGACCAGGGCGAAGTGACCCGGATTCGGATCGGCCCGGCTGACCAACTCGCGCCGCCAGGCGTACCAATCCCAAACTAGCTGGGGATTGCGGCGAAACGCCTGGGGCGTAGCTAGCTCCTCAGGGCTGTATTTGGCCCACAGTCCAGTTTGGGCGTCGCGAAACGTAGGGATATTACTCTCGGCCGAGACGCCGGCGCCGGTTAAAACGGCCACGTGTCCGGCTGAGCGAAGGGTCTCGATTACCTGCGACGGGATTGGAAGAGAAGACATCTGTTGGTTCATCGAACTTACTCCGTATGGCACCTCTGGCGATTGAACTACTTTGGCTGC
>JAGRBY010000673.1 GCA_020433835.1 Anaerolineae bacterium
GAATGTCTTTATCGGGCATCCAACCGGTCTTAGGGTGATAGATTCCCGCTAAAAGCATGCGGGCATGACATCGGCCAGCGTTCCTCCTCGTAAGACATAATGAGCCTTAACTATAATGATAGCCGACTATGCAAGATCACTATACCCGTAGGCAAAGACTAAGGCTGAGGCTAAGCAACCAAATTCAGGTTGAGCTGCCATCACCTCAAAAACCCCGGCACATTTTTTTGCTTTTTTCTTAGCCTTTGCCTCAGCCTGATTTAGGCAAGGAGATTTGTACGGTCAATCTCCCCATCTCCCCATCTCTAATCGCCAATCTCCTGCTTAAATATCTTCTGCGTCTTCACTTCCTGGAACCCCTGTGCCCGGTAGAGGCGATGCGCTTCGGTTCGGATAGCATTGGCCCGGATGCGCAGCGCCTTGCAGTTGCGCTCGGCTAACCACGACCGAGCGGTATGCAATAGCGCTGTGCCAACCCCGTGGCCCCGATAGCTGTCGAACACAACCAGGCTCACGATCTCGCCGGCTTGTCCTTCCGCCAGGCGGGTATCGACCAATGCCTGAACACAGCCCACAACCTGGCCTGCATCTTCGGCCACGATAACCTCTCCACCTTGGGAGCGAATGCTCATCAAGCGCTGCGTCACGCTCTCCCGGCTTACTTCGTACCCTAAAACCTTGAGAAGCTCGACAAGAGCGGGGGCGTCAGCGGTGGTCGCTGTTCGATAAAGCATCATGTATATCCGTAACCCGGCCGAGCCGGAACTAAAAAGAGAAAGAAAAAGCGCCAAGGCACAAAGCGTGTAAAATCTTTGATCGATTTACCAATCACCGGCGTATTGCACCTTATACGGTGTTGCCAGGCTAACCACCTTGGCCCATTTTAGTTCCACCAACTGCCGCAGGTGCAGCGCATCATGGGCCACCCAGGCAGCGAACATATCACCGGCGGTGATCGGGCCGAACCGCGCTGTGTACACAGCGTCCCAATTGGGCGTCGATAACCCCCGCAGCCAAATCAGCGATTGCGTCCGTTCCGCCAGGAAGCTGTCTAACATCTCGGCCAGATCACGTGCCTGGTAGTTGCGGGCAGTAACCCAACCGGCCGGATCGATGGGCGGCCACGGCTGATCCGGTCGATGCAAGATGATGTCAAGGCGCTGCCGAAAATCCTCGCGCTCTTCGTCATAAAGGTGGCAGATAACTTCCAAAACAGACCACACGTCCGGGGCCGGCCTAAACCGCGCTTCGCCCGGCGGCATCCCGGCCACGAGCGCTTGCACCACCTCCGCCCCCCGGGCGAGTTCTTGATAAAGCTGTTCAAACTCCATAACAGACCTCCTTTTGATCACCCTATAAAAATTGTGCGTCAATACGTCTCCGCACTCTGCCACAGCTTGATGCCAATCGGTTGCACCGCCCTCTTTCCACAGATCAAGCGGTTCAGAAGGAGGTGCTAATACAGGGTTGATTGTGATAGCCTGGTCAACCCGTTTCGTTCATTCTTGCTCAGGTAGGTCATCCTGCTCGGTCTCTTTATCGGCTTTGCGCCGGCGTTGGCCGCGCAGCTTTGTAGCTTTGGTTTGCAGGTCGCGGAAGAAATCAGTTTCCGTTACCTCCGCGACTTGTTCTTGTCGCCTAATCTCGTTAATCTCAATATGGAGCTGCGCGACTTGCTGCTTCAAAGCTTGAGTTCGGCTGTGAACCTCGCCGGCCATGCGTTTAAACACCTGGGCCAGTTGGCCCAATTCATCAGCCTGCCCGGCTATTATAGTCAACTCCTTAGACTCCAGGTCCGCAGCAACCATCTCATCTGCGCTGATTTTTTGAGCCAATCCACCCATCACACTAACCGGATGAATGACATATCGCCGCAGTAAGAAATTAAGCAGCAGGATCACCACCGCCAGCACGCCGACAAAAATACCGGTTACCAACAGGAACGAGCGCAAGGCGGTGTTAAATACCTCCTGAGCCGGTATATAAATCATTTGGGCGGTGACAACCTCATTGAGCTTCCAGCCAAAGCCGCCCTCCGAGCCATAGGTCGCTACCAGGTTCTTGGGCGCGGTTTCCGGCGTGTCGTGGCAGGCCAGACAGCTTGGCGAGGACACGGCCAGGGGCCGGGCAATAAAATAAACCGGTCGGCCAGACAGGGTTCGAAAGCCGGACTCTTCTTTTAGGTTTGGGTCGCTGCGCATGCGTTCCAGCAAATCCATTTCAAAACTATCGGCTTTATTGCGTGGATTGGTGGGGTTTAGCGTGGCTTCTTTGTAAAGAAACTCTTGATAATCCTTATCCTGGCGGAAGCGTTCAAAAACCTCGCGGGCTGAGAAAGCCGGGACCGTTTCGGCAATGAAGGTGGGCTGCTCTTTTAGATCGTCAGCCAAGAGAGGATTAATGTGGTTGCTGGTATAATCGCGCACCGAGTTCATGGTTTGGATCAGCAGCATCCCTTTATCGGTTACTTCGCCCTGAGCCTGATTCTGCAAAATCTGCCATAAGACAAAGCCGCTAATAACCACGCCCCCCAGAAAAACCAACGATAGAAGTAAAGTGAATTTTTTACCAATACTAAAGTTTGCTAACATTCGATCATCTCCAAAGGGTATTTTGGTGATTCTAGGTGTAGCCCATAGCGCTCTTTGGGCTTATCGGTTTTAGAACATGCTTCTTAAAGGAGAATCCTAGTTTTTTGGCAATAATTTACGTCATTTTAGACAGAACCTACGGCAAGATTTACCGAATTATGATAGCCAAAATCGTAATAATCATGTCAATTCTGTCGATTATTTTGTCGATTTTCCATCAGCTCCCGTTTCCACGGTTTAATGCTGCGCTACCGACCGGCTCTTATCAGCCAGATGCTGCTGCAATTTGGCACGGGTCGGGGCATCGGGTGTATAGATGGCGATGCGGATATCCGGGTTGTTGAGAACCTGCAAGGTAAGATACGTAAATGCCAAACACCCCAGGGTTGGATGCTGTATTATTTTATCACCATCCATCGAACGGGGCGCATCGTGTTGGGGCCACCATCGACAAAAGTCAGGGCTAACCTGTTTTAGTTGCTCGATTAGTTCATTGAACCACTTATCGTCGGGATAGCGGGCGTTGGCTGTGCGCAATTCTGCCAACACACCCCGGGCCATCTGTTCCCAATTAGGAAAGTGCTGGCGCATTGTTGGATCGGTAAAGAAACGCCAGACAAGATTGCGCCCATAAGGGGTCGGTGCCTCTGAAATAGCCAGGACTGTGTCGGCAGATTGATTCCAGGCCAAGAAATCCCAATGTCGCCCGATAACATAGGCCGGGGATGGGTTGAGGTCATCCAGCATCTGCTGGGGCACCGGACTGTCGCACACTTCGGTGGAGGATGTCTGAGGCGGTAAAGATTGTCCGGCCAGTAAAAAGAGATGTCGCCGTTCGTTGGGCGTAAGCCTAAGTGCCTGGGCTAGACTTTCCAACACCTGCCCCGAGGGATTGACATCCCGACCCTGCTCCAGCCACACATACCAGGATGTACCGATATTGGCCAACTGGGCCACCTCTTCGCGGCGCAGCCCCGGCGTTCGACGCCGAAGGCCGGGCGGTAAGCCCACATCGTCGGGTGTAAGCCTGGCCCGGCGCTTGCGTAAAAAATCGGCCAGAGCCTGGCGGCGTTCGTTTTCATCCATGAGAACTTCTCCTTAGATACTGCTTTAGAGTTCTTCAATGGTCCACAGATGGACACAGATTCTCACTGATATTATCAAATTGTGATAAAAATCTGTGACCATCAGTGTAAATCTGTGGACGAATATTTAATCGTTCACCCTTAAAACAGCTTGTTAGCCTGGTAGTTAGAGACCTAGGATCAAGAAACTCTGGTTGCGGTATTTCCAATGAAGTATACTCAAGCCAACGCTCTAAATCAAGGAGAAATGAGATTATGAACCAACCGATTAGTTTTATTGGATTAGGCAATATGGGGCAGCCGAT
>JAGRBY010000674.1 GCA_020433835.1 Anaerolineae bacterium
ATCAAGAAAATACAGAGAAAAAATCCGTCAATCCTGCGCATCTGTGTTCTTAAATCAGTTGGCTATAATCATGGCGAAAACTCTGAGACATTAACCAATTTCCGAAAACCTGTCAGCTCTTTACGTTGAGATTTTCAAGAAAGAACAACCATCAATGCTCAAGCAGTGGGTTCGCGATCTGCCTCGGCCCCTTAAAGATCAATTACACGTGCTCCGTGACGGATATCACCAAACGACCGCCAAATGGCGCACTCTGCCCGATTTTATCATCATCGGCGCAATGAAATCCGGTACCAGTTCTCTCTTTCATTATCTAACCCAACACCCCGGCATTAAAGCCAGTGCGACAAAGGAAATTCACTTTTTCGACTGGCAGTATAACAAAGGAGAGACCTGGTACCGTGCTTTTTTTCCCTATGAGGGCCGCCGGCGCGGCGATTTTCTCACCGGCGAGGCAACGCCTTACTATCTCTTTTGCCCGCACACCCCGCAGCGTATACACACCCTCATCCCGCACGTCAAACTCATCGCGCTGCTGCGAAACCCGACCGAACGCGCTATCTCGCACTATTTCCACTCAGTGCGGGTTGGGCGCGAGAAACTGCCCCTTCTGGAGGCGCTGCAGGCCGAAGAGGAACGCATCGAAGAAGCGTGGAATGCTATCCAGCACAGTATGTCGTCCAACAGCTCGCCGTTAACGTGGTTTACTTACAAACGCCGGGGTTTATACATTGAGCAGTTGCAGCGCTATTGGCGCTACTTTGGCCGCGAACAGATTTTGGTTGAAAGCAGCGAAGCCTTCTTTCAAGATCCAAATGCCACATTGTCCAGGGTTTTTGATTTTCTTGGCGTCGAGAATAGACCTCACATTGCAGATCTTTCTCGTAAAAATAAAGGGCATAATCGACAAGATGTCCCCAATGCGGTGTACGAATATCTTGATAGATATTTTCAGCCGCATAATACCCAACTGGCAGAAGCTTTGCAGCAGGAGATGGGCTGGGGAGAATAACATTTAACGTGCTGCTGGTTTGACAAGCTCTACAGACGCCAAGGTCGTTTGGGAAAATGACGATAGGCCTGGGTAATCAAACTTACCCATTTGTCTCGGCCAGAAGGCAAAGCTATACTATTGACAGGTATTTCATTGATGGCAGTCATGTTAGGAGTAGATAATGGCTACGGCAGAAATTGTCGATATTGGGACCCTCATTACCGCTTCTGCTGATGTTCGACAGGGACGTCCCCACATTGCTGGAACAGGCGTTACGATTCATAGGATTGTAGGTTGGTACAAGCTAGGGCTAAGCCCGGAAGAAATAGCCAACCGGATTGGTCACTTGTCATTAGCCCAGGTTCATGCAGCGTTAGCCTACTATCATGCCAATCAGGCCACAATAGAGGCAGATATCGCTGCTGAAGAGGCTGAGGCAAATTCCTAAGCTCAATGCGGCTAAGTCTCTTCACGATATGGCCAACACTATCGTATTTCTGAACGACTGGAATTGAGATGCCCTTGATATGTATCCTGTCTGAATTTCGAGTTGAATGGTCTGAGTCGTGATTATCTCATCAAGACAGGATACGAATAACCTCTGTTTTACAAATCAACGTAGGTGGGGATGAGCTGGTAACATTGTCTGCTAGCCAGGTGTCGTTGGGTTCCGTTCTACTTTAGCGAAACCCAACATTTTGGGCAACTGTGCCTCGAATTGCCTCGTTCAACCCAACCAACAAACCAACCATCTAACCATCCAACAATTTTCAAGGAGAAAACATGGCAGTTCAACACAAACGCTTAGGCAAACACGGTGTCCTGGTCAGCAACCTCTGTTTGGGCACGATGAACTTTGGCTGGCACACCTCTGAGGAGGACAGCTTCAAAATTATGGACCGGGCGCTCGAATTAGGCATCAACTTCTTCGATACCGCCGATGTCTACGGCTGGGCCACCGAACATGGCGCAACAGAAGAGATTATCGGGCGCTGGCTGGCACAAGGCGGCGGGCGGCGCGATGCCGTGGTTTTGGCGACCAAAGTCTTCAACCCGGTTACGCGCAAAGCCAACAAGCCCGAACCCAACAGCGACGGGCGCAGCCTATCGGCCATGAAAATTAAAAAACATTGCGACGGCAGCCTCACACGGCTCCAAACCGATTGGATCGACCTGTACCAAATGCACCACATCGACCGCGATTGCCCCTGGGATGAAACCTGGCAAGGCTTTGACAGCCTTGTTAAGCAGGGTAAAGTCGTTTATGTGGGTTCCAGTAACTTTGCCGGCTGGGACATCGCCACAGCCTGCCAGGAGGCCTCTAAACGGGCTATGATGGGCCTGGTCAGCGAACAGAGCATTTATCACCTCGACAACCGCATGGTTGAACTGGAAGTCATTCCCGCCTGCCGCCACTACGGGCTGGGTCTCATCCCCTGGAGTCCGCTGGGCGGTGGTTTGTTGGGCGGCGTGCTGGAAAAGATGGCCGGCGGCCGGCGCACCAGCGAAGATTTCCAAAAACAGATCGAAGAAAAACGGGATAAGCTCGAAAAGTACGAAGCCCTCTGCAAAGACATCGGCCAGCCGCCCGGCGAAGTGGCATTGGCCTGGCTGATGCACAACCCCATCGTCACCGCGCCGATCATCGGCCCGCGCACGATGGAGCAGCTTGAAAGCGCCGTTCGCGCCACCGAAATTACGCTCGATGAAGAAACGCTGCAAAAGCTCGATGCCATCTTCCCCGGCCCCGGCGGCGAAGCGCCCAAAGCGTATGCCTGGTAAATAACGGCGCTGTGTCATGTCATGTCGATGCCGAAGGCGAGAAATCCCTACGACGCTTGATTGCAAACAATGTTTGGGGGATTTCTCGCTATTCGGTCGAAATGACAAGAACTGCGTGATTGCGAAACAAATTGTGAATTGTGAATAATTAATTGTGAATGGTGAACGGAAAAATAACTTCAGGTAGCACAACATTAAACCGTGGAAACGTGAGACTGACGGAAGATCGACAAAATAATCGACAGAATTGACAAGATTTACTCAATTATGACAGATAAAATCGTGATAATCTTGCCGTAGGTGCTGTCTGATTTTTCTATACCACGGTTTAGTGCAGCGTTACCTAACTTCACAATTCATTATTAATTATTAATTATTCACCATTATCAAGCGCGGAGTGACTTGATCCAACCCGTTCGCATCTGACGCTTGCGGCTCACTCCGTCATAGGGGAATTATCGAGGTACTCTTTCTTATGCATGATAACGATCTCAAATTCATCCGCATCGCCATCGACATCGCCCAACGCGCTCGCGACAACGGCAACCATCCCTTTGGCTCGCTGCTGGTCGATGAAAATGGGCAGATTTTGCTGGAAGCAGAAAATACGGTAACTACCGACCGCGACTGCACCGGCCATGCTGAAACCAACCTGATGCGGCTGGCCTCGCAAAAATATGATCGCGATTTTCTGGCCACCTGCACGCTCTACACCAGCACCGAACCTTGCCCGATGTGTTCCGGCGCGATCTTCTGGGGCAACGTGCGGCGCGTGGTGTTTGGACTGAGCCAGGCCGGTTTGTACGGAATGCTCGATGACGATGACGAGGAAACCTTCCTGCTGCCCTGCCGCACCGTCTTCAAAGATGTGCGCAAACCGATTGAAGTTATCGGGCCGGTGCTGGAAAAGGAAGCCAAAAAGGTGCATGCGGGCTTTTGGACATAGAAACACGCGACCCCCCGCCGGGCGTAAAACAAGTCATCGTTGTCAATAACGCCCTAAAACTGCCCAAGGGTAAATTAGCCGCTCAGGTTGCTCACGCAGCCGTAGCCGCCTTTCTGGAGGCCGATGGGCCGGTTCGGCAGGCGTGGCTCAATGACGGCATGCCCAAAATCGTTTTGAAAGCGGACGATGAGCAAACACTGCTGGCGCTCGAAGCGCTGGCGCAGGCACAAGCGATCCCGGCTTATTTGGTGG
>JAGRBY010000675.1 GCA_020433835.1 Anaerolineae bacterium
GAGGACTGCCAGGGCGCTGACGATCCACCCGCCCCACAGTAACTTTTTCGGAACAAAAGTTGTTTGACTAAGTGTTTGCATAGGTGTTTTCCTTACATGTATGCTTTAAGCGCATGTTGTGTTCAAGCCGTGCTTTTATTACATTCATGGAACGCAGATTCACGCTGATTATCACAGATGTTTTATCAGCGTTTATCAGCGAAAATCTGCGTTCCTTTTTACCTCACGTCTTAGACGAAAACTTTATTGAGGATAGTCGTAGCTTACCATCCACTGAATGCCAAATTTGTCCGTCAACATGCCGAAATATGCGCCCCAAAACATTTTGTCAAGCGGCATGGTGACCTGCCCCCCGGCGGAAAGCCCGTTGAATATTTCGTCGGTTTCGGCTTCGCTGTCGGCGCTAATGGCAATGGCGAAGTTGGACCCGTTTTGCACAGTTCCCATCGCAGAGGGGACGTCGCTGCCCATCAAAATAGCGCCTTGTCCGACAGGGAGCGATACGTGCATGATTTTCTGGCCTTCGCTGTCCGATATTTGATGTTCTTCGTCCATTTCTTCGGCAGGCATATCCTTAAAGCGCATCAGCATAACAAACTCGCCACCAAAAACGGATTTGTAAAAATTAAAGGCTTCTTCGCAATTACCATTAAAGTTCAAATAAGGATTAATAGCTTTCATGATTTAATTTTCCTTTCAACATAGTAAAAGATTGAAATGTATTGTTTAGGGTCTGAACCCTAATCGATGATCGCGCCGCAGCTAACATTTACCGTCGCGGCAGTCATCGTGCGTGCCTGATCAGAGGCCACGAAAGCGGCCACGTTCCCAACATCTGCCAGTGTCGCCGTCCGGCCAAGCATCGTCGCCTCCTCAAGACTGGCTACCATAGCCTCACGCCCCTCAAAATCGCCCTCGATCGTCTCGGGCACGCCACCCGTGCGCAGTGTCACAAGGCGGATACCGTGCCGACCAAGCTCCGCCGACAACTGTCGCCGCATAGCCTCAACAGCGTGGAGTGCAATTTGAAAACCGCCGATGTAGTAATCGCGCAGAGGGTCACCCTCACCGCCCCAGAAGAGGATGACGCCGGATTTCTGCCGGATCATATGGCGAGCGGCGGCCCGCGTAGTCAGGAACATCGTTCGCACGGCGGTCGAAATCGGCTGTTCGAAATCGGCCAGTGACATCTCCGCCAGGGGAGTGCCTTGGACATCGCCATAGGAAATCAGGTTAAGGGAGATGTCGATGCTGCCGGCTTGCGCTGCCACCGCATCGGCATGGGCATCGACAGCTTGCTCATCGAGCGCATCGACTTCGGCGATTTCGACCCTGCCGCCGGTAGAGAGAATTGCATCGGCAATCGCTGCCAGTTTGGCCCGATTACGACCGGCCAGAAACACAGCCGCGCCTTCACGGGCGAAAGCCTGGGCGACTGCCCCACAGATTGGCCCGCCACCGTACAGGATGGCGTTTTGTCTTGTAACAACATTGTTTATCTCCTTTTTATTGTGTCGTTTGAAGGTAAATTCTATTTTTAGTCGAGAATGTCAATTTGGGAGCGCTCCCAAATTAAGAGGATGGGTTATTCTCCATAGCTGTCGTGGCGACGCCACCACTGATATGGCGGCGTTTGTGGCCAGCCGGCCGGCGAGTCCTCCCAAATTTCCTGCCGCCCGAACGGAGTCAGATCGAGGTAAGTCCAGTTGCTGCCAAGGTACTCAACGCCGCGACCGTTGGTAAAGTAGGTGTAATAAATATCGTTGCCGTCGCGCAGAAAGACGCTCAGGCGAAAGGTTTCGTCATCGTCGATTGTGACGCCGAAATCGGTGTTGAAATCGCTGCCGAAGGAGGAGTACCACGGGATAGTCCAGCCCATGCGCTCCTTATAAGCTTCGAGTTTGGCCAGCGGCGCTCGCGATACCAGCACGCGCGAGGTGTCACGCGCGTGCAGATGGGCGGGATGGCCCATATTGTCAACCATCATCGTGCAGCCCGGGCAGCCCTCATCCCAATCGGGACCGAACATAAAATGGTAGAGAATAAGCTGGCGGCGTCCTTCAAATAGATCGAGCAGACTCGCCTGGCCGTTCGGGCCTTCGAACGTGTACGCCTTTTCGATTTTGACCATTGGCAGCAGGCGGCGTTCGGCGTTGAGCACATCGTGCATGCGCATAAATTCCTTTTCCTTGGCCAAAAATTCCTCGTGGGCGGCGAGCCACGCGTCATGCGTTACAATTTGGGGCAGTGCGATTTTGCTTGCTATCATTTAAAATTTTCCTTTGGCTAAATTTTCCTTCACTCTAAACGCTACAATTTTGCTGATCAGCTCGAACGGGATGGGTTCATTTAATGGAAACTTGATCGAGCCTTTGCCACTTGCATACGCTGAAAGCTCCTCCTTGAACTGCTCTATTCCGGTTGGTGCCGGGTAAAGGCCAATATGCTTGGCATACGCCCCAAAATGAACGAGGTTGCCTTTCAATTTGAAGGTTGGCATTTGATAGCTGATGGCTTCTTCCGCTTCGGGCGCAGCTTCTCTGATGGTCAGCCGTATCTTTTCCAACAACACTTGAATGTCTTCGGGAAAGCCTGCGATATAGTCATCTATCGTTTTGGGAGCCGGTCGATCTGTTTTCATAAGTCTCCTTTCTATCTAGCGGTCAGCCGTTAGCTGTCAGCTATCAGCTTTTTTTCGAGCTACAATGTCGATAATGATGGCTCAAGTGTTGCCTTGTAAAGCTGACATCTGAACGCTGAGTGCTGACCGCTATTACACTACTGAACACACGCCCCGACCACGGCTAAGCCGTCCGGCTCAAGGGTGGGATGATCGTCCTCTGGCTCGGCATCGATCTCGATGTGGCGGAGCAGCGTTAAGGTGAGAACGGCTAAGGCGATCATCACCACGGTGCCGATGAGGGCCGTTAGTTGCAGACCCAGGACAAAGGCCTCGCTGGCCGATGTGAGCAAGACTGCTCCGATTTGGTCGGGCAGTTGCCGGGCGATAACGACCGCGCCCCCAAGCGTTTCCTGAATGGCATGAGCCGCTTCCGGCGAAATGCCCGACGGCAGAGCAGCGGCCACGTGGCTGCGGTACACGGCGATACCCAGACTACCAAGAACCGCCAGACCGAGCGCTCCGCCCAGTTCGGCACCAGTTTCGGCCAACGCAGAAGCAGCACCGGCTCGTTCGGGTGGAGCCGCGCTCACCACCAGGTCGATAGTAAGGGTGAAGGTAAAACCAAATCCAAGCGACATCAGCGTATTGGCGGTAATGACAAGTGCCAAAGAGTTGAGGTTAACCTGGGTAAGCAGCCCCAGACTGATGGCGGCAACTGCCAGCCCACCGGCCACGACAAAAGCGGGATGGATCCGGCGTACGACTCTCGGCGCTAAGTTGGAGCCGATGATAAAGGTAATCGCTCCCGGCACCGACCACAATCCCGCTTGCAGCGGCGATAGCCCCAGCACCAACTGTAAGTATTGCGCGATGAACAGAAAAGTACCAAACGCGGCGAAGATACCGAGCGTGTAAGTTGCCAGTGAGGCGGTAAAGGCCGGTACGCGAAACAGCCCCAAATCGATCAGCGGATCGGCCAGATGACGCTGGCGCTGCACAAAGGCCAAGCCGATGATCAAACCCAGGCCAACTGACAGCCCCGGTAGCCAACCAAGACCGCTCGCGGCGAACTGCTTGAGGCCGTAGATAACCAGCAGCACGGCTGCCAGCGACATTCCGGCACTGAGCAGATCGAACCGGCCCGGCTGCGGATCGCGGTATTCGGGCAGCAGCATCGGCCCCGTAACCAGCAGCACGACCATCACCGGCACGCCCAGCAAAAAGACCGATCCCCACCAGAAGTATTCCAATAGAAATCCACCGATCAACGGCCCGATGGCGCTGCCCACCGAAAAGCCGGACACCCAAATGCCAATGGCGGCGGTGCGCTGGCGTGGAGCGAGAAACAT
>JAGRBY010000676.1 GCA_020433835.1 Anaerolineae bacterium
GGCCGTTTTTTCCCAATATTGCAGGTCGGCTGCTTTACCAGCACCCTGACCAAACGTTTTAGTCGGGGTATTGACACTCACAAAAATAATGTCAGCTTCAGCAATGTTGGCATTCACATCTGTTGAGAAGAAAAGGTTGCGGCCTCGGGCTTCCTTAACGACTTCATACAGGCCAGGTTCGTAGATAGGTAATTCTTCAGACTGCCAGGCTTTAATCCGCTCTTCATTGATGTCAACGACGGTCACACGATGTTCCGGGCAGTTTTTAGCAATAACGGCCATAGTTGGCCCCCCAACATACCCAGCTCCAATACAAAGAATGTTTGCCATGAGAAAATCTCTCCTTCTAAAAAAATTTCCAATGCGTAAGTAAATGCTTTAAGATTGTACCGAATGATTCCTTTAGAAAATCAAATAACTGTATATGACATGTAATCGTCAAATACGTTGTTTATCCTAAACCATAACAGTGGGAACTCTATGGGAAGTTAGTTAAAAGATAGTTAGAATCTGCGTAAAAAATCACAAAGAGGCGGACTCCAAAGCAAAGATATCAACATCAACGCCGTGAGACATCAAAATATGATCAGGTGATCGCGAGGGTTGGTTAAATCCATCCAATTTTAACAAACGGCTATCCCACTCCGGCACTTCGGTATCAACAATAGGATAAGGGGTGTGATACACCTGCCCTGTTGATAACTGCTGTGTTTTCTCGGCATAGGCAAACAAAATGTACCGCTCAACTAAGAAAAACTCTAGCGTTCCCGGTTCTGCGTGGCGTATTTCACCACGGCTGCGATACTGAAAGCGGGAGTGCAGTGACTCCGCCGCTTCTTTGCGACCCACATAATAATCCACTTCCTGACCCGATGGATCGTGTTTTGCTCGCATGGTGGCGTAGAAATAGGGCAGTTTGAAGAACATACGAGCCAGCTTCACGGCTAACCACTGATTGGCATCCAGCGAGTAAAACCAAACGCCAGCCACCCCCCGTGAGTCAAACACATACGTACGCAGATTAGTCTCCATAAAATGAGAGATACCGGGTACGGAGGGGCAAAATCGAGGCCGTACGTTCCGCATAAAAAATGGCACAATGCCCAAATAAGCTTTGCCTTCAAACGTATCCACCGTTAAACCGGGCGGCAGCGTCTGTTGAATGGCTTCAGCATCATATTCCCAATGTAAAAAGAGCAAGTCTCGCCATGATTGATACATAACCGGGCTGCGATAGAGAGGTCGCTCTCTCAGTTGAAGTCGGGACTGTAAGGTTGGATGGTTCATTGCACTCTAGAAGATTTATAGTGAAATATAATACAAGTAACGTACTAACAACACAAATTTAACTTTAACATTGAAAGAAAGTAAATACTTAAGTGACTGGCACTTTTGCTCAAATAGGGAACATTATTGAGTGGTATCTAACGCTACAATTACTGCGATTAAGTGCCTGTCACCTGTCTACTGAGTAAATACGAAAGAAAAACAAAACGGAGGAAAGCTTATCGTTTCGATACTTTCCTCCGCTCATTTATTGCTATAGCTGGTTATTCTTCAGTGCCGTCCACCCAATTGGGCATCTCAATTTGATGCCCGTTTTTCGGCGACGCTTGTTTCATCATGGTTGGTAACATCTGAGCCAGCAGCAGAGTGGACAAGGGCGAAGAGCTGGCCTCGGCCTGACTGTTAACTACCAGCGGACGGGGGGCATTTTCCATCAAGTGCTCGGCGACATCCAGCGCCTGCATTTGAAGCTGGTATTTGAGCACAGCCTGGTTATCCTGATACGATTGCCCCAAACTCACCAGTGCCCGTGCTTCGTTTTCAGCTGCCTTTAATTCGGCTCTTCCTTTGGCTTCGATATTCAAACGCACTTTCTCGGCCTCGGTTTCCTTCTCTTGCAGCATCTGAGCCACTTCCTCGCGGGCTCGGTTCAGCGCCTCTTTTACAGCGATGACCTTTTCGTCGCGCTCTTTTTTAGCCCGTTCAATTTCCATTAAGATGGTATCATTCTTGCGCTTGCGGATTAGCTCCCACTCTTTCTCATAGGCGGTTAGCTCTTTAGCCACCCGCTCGCGGGTAGCCAAATTTTCGCGATATTGATCAGGCAACTGCACATCGGGAATGTTTGCCCCTAAAATCCGAACGCCGTAGCGTTCCATCTGACGGTTAAGGTACTCCTGCATATCTTCAACGTTACTACCGCGTAAATCGTAGGCTTTGGATGTTTCTATTCTCCGGCTGCGGCGTCGAATAGCATCTTGAACGGCACTGCTCAAAACCGCATCGAAGTTGGTCGCGCCGATGGTGCGAACAAATTTGACCGGATCGATAATTCGAAACTTCAAAAAGAACTCAATCGACTTCAGCGGAACGTTTTCTTGCGTAGGCGAGGCCAGTATGGGAGCCGTGTAAGGAATTTCTGTCGACGTGTCAACAACATATTCGACCTTTTCCCACGGTCTCCACAAAAAGTTGCGGCCCGGATTGAGCGTTCCTTCAATTTTTCCATAACTGGAATAGATACCGGTCGTCCCTTCTTCAATTTCTATTTTGGCGTTCTGCCACAGCGCAAATGCACCAACAGCCACAAAAAATAGGCCAACTACAACACCCAGAACAGAAAGCAAGGGTGTGATTGAAAATCCTACGAAAAACAGCGTTAAGCCCAACCAAAAAGCCAGTGCAAACCAAAATAGCCAGCCATACCCTTGTTTGCTTTTAGGAATAACCACCGGCACCAAATCGTTACCGTCACCGGAGCGCAGCAGCTGCCGGATAGTATTCCACGATGCGACAACCTCTTTAACTTTAGAAAATCCCGGTTTCTGCAAGCTCATTAACTCATCCCTCCTGAAAGCAGTTCTTCCTCAGCTGGCACAAGATCTGCTACTTTTTCTTTGAAACCTTTACCTTCACTGCCGGCTCCATTATCAAGTTTATCAATTTCCTTAGCCCGAGTTTCAATGCGACTTTTCACTTCATCCACTTTGCGCCGAATATGTTGAATTTCCTCGGCAGTGTAAAGCGGTATATCCTGTATCCCTAACATGTTGCGTGCAACCGCCATAAAATTGATTTCATTGCTTTCCTGCGGCCCGATATTGATCAGCTGTGGTAGTTTATCGGCCACATTTTCCAGTTTATTCAGCGTCTCTTTACGGAAGCGATACTCCAAAATTTCCGGATAGCGCGCGCTGTTGAGCAGTTTGATATCCAAAGCCTGCGCTTCTAACAGCGCGGCATTGGCTTTCGCTTCACTTTCAGCTTCGATGAGAAGCTGTTGGGCGTAAGCGTTAGCTCGGTTGACAGCCTTTTCTTTGGCTGTATCGATCTGGGCCTGGTAAGTTGCAATTTCTGCTCTAATTTCCGAAAGCTGTTCGCGCAATGAAGCCAACTCTTTATTGAGATCCCCTTCATCTTGCTCCTTACGAAGCTGAAGTTCGTATTGGTAAGTATAGGCGCTCTTCGCCACCTTAATCACTTCCGCTGCCGCCAAATCCATGCGGTATTCCTGGCTTGAAGGCTCGGCGTGAGTGATATTAGCATTGACAAAACGAACAGCCGGTAAAAACTGCCGATTGAGACTTTCCAGCAACCCTTGAGTGCTCTCACCCACTAAATCGTAGATATCTTCCGCCTTTTGCTCGTATATTAAAGCCCGCGTTACCTCACTAATGGCATTGTGCAGCTTCTCAGAGAAACCTTTCGCCCCACCCAGCGTAAAAATGAAATCGCTGGGGCTTTCGATGCGAAACTGTAAGAACAAATCGACTGAGGCTTCCACTCGCTCTTGGGTAGGAGCCTGGCGAATGGGCGCATTGTAAGGATATTCTTTGGTAGTGTTCACAATGTAGCCAACCCGCTTCATCGGATGAAATAGAAACTTACGGCCCGGCCCTACAATCTCTTCCACCTTCTGGTATTTGGTAATAAGCGCCTGACAGCCGTCAGGGATCATAAC
>JAGRBY010000677.1 GCA_020433835.1 Anaerolineae bacterium
GGATTCGAACCGATGACCTGCTCATTACGAGTTAACAGGTCATTATCACCACTGTTTTGTTGGAGTTGTCTGTCTCGACAAAAATGTCCAGAAATTGGGACAAAATTGTCCTAAATATCGGACAGACAAACCCTCCCGATTTTGTTATCATTATGCCCACTCAGCCAAAGAAGTGAAAACTCGATACATCGTTTCCTAAACTACTCCAAAAACCCCGACAAATCAGTTCAAATTGTGACATCCAGACGGTCGAAAATCACTTGGGCGGCCAAGGCCATTAGCGAGTAACTGCAGACCATTCTCGCTCAAGAATCAGGATGCACGAGGTCAGAATCGTCCAACTAGAAAGGAACGGATTGACCCATGATGGATATAAACCCTTCGGCAGCGACGCTTGTTGACCTATTGCGTTGGCGGGCGGCTCAAACACCCCATAAACAAGCCTATACGTTTCTAGAGGATGGCGAAGCCCAGGCGGTCTCGATGACCTATGCCGAGTTAGATCAACAGGCCAGAGCCATTGCCTCTCATCTTCAGCGGAGCGATGGGGTTGGCAAACGCGCGTTGCTGCTCTACCCATCAGGTCTGGAGTATATCGCGGCCTTTTTTGGCTGTTTGTATGCCGGCGTGCTCGCCGTTCCCCTTTACCCGCCTCGATCACGCGGGATTGATGCGCGTATTCAAGCCATCAGCCAGGATGCCCAAGCAACGTTTGCGTTAACCACCGCTACCATTGCGGCTAAAGCACGGCGAACGCTGTCTGAATCGCCTGAGCTGGCGAGACTCCAGTGGCTGGCTACCGATACCCCCCCGACGTTTGAAACGACCCTCGCGTGGTCAGAGCCTGAACTGACGGAAAGTTCGCTGGCGTATCTGCAATACACCTCTGGCTCGACTTCAACGCCGAAAGGGGTTATGGTTAGCCACAGCAACCTTCTTTATAACCTGAGTGATTTTTATGCGAATCTCGATCATGCGCTCGATGATGTTGTCGTCTCTTGGCTGCCCTTATTTCATGATATGGGGTTGATTTTTGGCATCTTGTATCCGCTGTATAGGGGGCTTCAAGCGGTATTTATGGCCCCGACCGCCTTTATTCAACAACCGAAACGCTGGCTTCAAGCTATCTCAACCTATCGGGGAACCCATTCAACGGCGCCCAACTTTGCCTATGACCTCTGTGTCGAAAAAGTGACAGCAGCGCAACGGGTAGGATTGGATTTGCGGTCTTGGAGATTTAGTATTAATGGGGCTGAACCGGTTCAGGCTTCAACCTTGAAGCGCTTCACCAATACATTTGGGCTATGTGGTTTTGCCGCTAAAACGCATGCCCCCGGCTATGGTTTAGCCGAGGCGACATTGAAGGTGACCCTCACCCACCAACAGATCGAACCGATCTTTCATACCGTCAACAGCGCGGCTCTGGCCGAACATCGGGTTGTGGAGGGTGATCTCCCCCCAGAGAGTCATACCCTGGTCGCCTGCGGTGCGCCAACCTTAGAGACACAAGTGATCATTGTCGAGCCGGAGACACGGGCACGCTGCCTCTCTCATCAAGTGGGTGAGATTTGGGTAGGTGGCCCGACGGTTGCCCAGGGCTATTGGCGGAATGAAGAAGCAACGCGAGAGACATTCCAGGCATATCTGGCCGATACCGGCGAAGGGCCATTCCTGCGCACCGGAGATTTAGGCTTTCTGCGCGATGGGCAGCTCTTTGTTACGGGGCGGCTGAAAGATATGATCATTATTCGGGGACACAACCATTACCCGCAAGATATTGAGTTGACCGCCAAAAAGAGTCACCCGGCCTTAGAAACGGGCTGGGGCGCAGCCTTTTCGGTGAGCGGCAAGGGGGCAGATGGTGCCACCGGCATCGAGCAACTGGTGGTGGTGCAGGAGGTCGAACGGACGGCGATACGCACGCTGGACAGCGAAGGCGTGATGCAGGCCATTCGCCGCGCGATTGTCGAGGAGCATGAAATTCAACCTTATGCCATTGTGTTGATCAAACCCGGCCATATTTCCAAGACCACCAGTGGCAAAGTGCAGCGTCACGCTTGCCGTGATGAATTTTTAAAGCAAACGTTGGCCGCGTTAGCCAGTTGGCAAGCGCCCCCGACTGCTGCTGTAACGGCTTCTACAATAACGAACCCACGCCAATCGTTACACAGCGACCGCGCCCAGGCCATGGTTACCTGGCTGCGAAAGTATGCCACCACCCGCATCAACTCGCGCTTGATCGATGAGCGCCGTATGATCCCGCCCCATATTATCCTCGATCTCGGCAACCAGGGCTTTCTGGGTCTGCAAGTGCCCGAACAGTATGGCGGGATGGGCTTAAATTACCAAGATACTTTATGGATATATGAACAGGTAGCGGCCATTGATCTCACTCTGGGATCTTTTGTGGCGGTTCACAACGCGCTCGGTATCCGGCCCATCCTCAACTATGCCAGCCCGCAACAACGTCACGCCCTGCTGCCTAAAGTGGCGACAGGGCGTGAAATAGCGGCCTTTGCGCTCACAGAACCCGGAGCCGGCTCCAACCCACGGGCCATGGCCGCCACCGCAACCCCAACGGGGAATGACACATGGCAGCTCAATGGTCAAAAAAGCTGGATTGGGAATGGCTCCTGGGCTGGGGTCGTTAATGTGTTTGTTCAACTGCTCGACAAAAATCAAAATCCGATAGGGATCACCGGTTTTGTCTTACCCCAAGATATCAGCCCTTTGCGCCATGGCGCTGAAGCCCTGACGCTGGGTGTACGGGGAATGGTACAAAATACAGTTTATCTGGATGGGACATTCGTTGAAGCCGCTCAACTTTTAGGCAAAATGGGTGAAGGTATGCAGGTGGCCCAAGATACGATGATGTTCGCTCGACTGGCGATAGCTGCTATGAGTGTAGGGGGTATGAAACGCTGTGCTCAGTTAATGCTGCGCTATGCCCAAAGACGCCAGATCTCGACCGGTCGTTTGCTTGAAAATCCGGTAACCGTTGCCCGACTGAACAAACTGACCGCGGCCATTACCGTCGTCGAGACCTTTACGAAGCGACTGGCCGAATTTCTGGATAAAGGCATCGAGATACCGGAAGAAGCCTATATTGCCTGTAAAACCTCCGGCCCCGAATTTTTGGGGCAGGCGGTAGACGCCCTGGTCCAACTTTTAGGCGGGCGAGGTTATATTGAGACCAACATCGCTCCTCAACTCCTACGTGATGCCCGTATATTTCGCATCTTTGAAGGCCCAACCGAAACATTAAATATGTTTTTGGGATCACGTGTCTACCATAAGAGCGAGGGGATTCACCAATTTATGGAACTATCGTTAGGCGCGCCCATCGCTACCCACCAGTTCCAAATGGCCCTGGCGCAAATCAAAACAGACTATCTTGACCGCCAGCCGCCAGAACTCCCGTCTGATTTCTCCTCCCCTTTCGCAGACAGCCTATTTACCAATCGCTGGGTGTATGCGCAGACAGGCGAATTGGCTACCTTGGCTCTGCTTTGGGCGGCCCTGGAAGGTGAGGCCAATGCGCTTGATACGACAGCGTTGAATCACGGCCTGCGCTGGATACGAATGCGCTTCACCCAAAAATTAGCCCAGATACGCGACCGCTCGATGATCGACATGATGCAGGCCGAAACCGATCTGGAGCGTTGGATCGAGGGCTACACCGACTCAATTGGCGATATTGAACAGCAGTTGCCCGGTGAAGATCATGAACTGGATCCGCTGCTGCGCCAGAAGCCGGATATTTCGACTCAAACGCAAAGCCGGGGCAATAGTGAGGCCGAGGTGGAAGTACCATCAGACCCTGCCCCAGCACCTACTGCCATGAAGTTAAGCCCCCCCGGCCCCCCAAAGGTTCAAGGGCGGACAGGGTCCCAGACTTTCGAGGCCGGCGGACATTCTACCCCCTCCCAGCCTCCCCCTGCTAGGGGGAGGAGCCAATA
>JAGRBY010000678.1 GCA_020433835.1 Anaerolineae bacterium
GGATGACTACTTCGTCTCGCGTAAGCTTTACCCCAATGTTGACTTTTACAGTGGTATTATCTATCAGGCCTTAGGTTTCCCGGTTGACATGTTCCCGGTGCTGTTCGCCATTCCGCGCGCAGTTGGCTGGATGTCGCAGTGGATCGAGATGATCAACGACCCCGAGCAGCGCATCGCCCGGCCGCGCCAGGTATACCTGGGTCCCGACGCCAGAGACTATGTACCGGTTGATGAACGCTAATTAAAGCGGTTGTTTGTTAACTTTATAATCAGCCTGGATCACTAACCGACAAAAAAACTAGTCAGTTAGCCAGGTTATAATCCCCCCAGTTGTCTAGGGCAATTGGGGGGATTTTGTTTTACTATTAGAACGAGGGGATTAGACTTTTAGCTTATGGACAGTGAGGTCCTAAAGGAGTGATTACTATGGCAAACAAAACTGAATTAAGAGCCCTAACCACGCTGCGTTCATTAGAACTTACGCGTGATATGGAAACCAAGCATCTCAAGAAATTGGCTGTTATAGCCCGAGAAAGCACCTTTGAAAGAGGTGAAACCATCTATACCAAAGGCAGCTTAGGTCACGCGCTCTACTTGATTCTCGACGGAGAAATTGTCATTGAAACCGATGTACCCAACCACGGTCGGGTTGTTATGAACCGATTGGGACCAGGGCAATTCTTTGGTTGGTCATCATTGTTCCCTCCGGAAAGAAAAATGGCTTACACCACAGCTACCAAATCCACCCGCGTATTTGCCTTTAACGCTTCTCAACTCCGCGCTGCCTTTGAAACTGACCATAATCTTGAGTTTGCCATTGTTCGCTGCGCCGGTAAAGATATGGCGGATCGCATTCGTGCTTCTCGCCAACAGCTTAATGATATGATCTCTAGTCCGGCCTATTGATCTTTATACTATACTGCATCTATAAACAGGCCGACCAGCCTACAGGGAGAATGCGACGTGTCAATAGATATTCAAGATTTAGTAAGGCTACCGTTTACAGAAGGATGTAATTCTGACTATTTAGCGTTGCTTGCCAAAAATGCGAATAAGGTTGATTTTGCCTCGGGTAGTTACCTTCTTAGAGAAGGAGACCCGGCCGATCAATTTTATATTATCCTGCAAGGACGTATTGCTCTCGGAACATTTATTTCAGGTCGCGGTTTTACCACCATTCAAACCATTGGTGATAGAGAAATTGTAGGCTGGTCTTGGCTTATCCCACCGCACCAGTGGCGATTTAGCGCTTTGGTTATTTTACCGACCCAGGTCGTTCAGTTCGACGGTCAAAAACTTCGTGAAGCATGCGAAGCAGATCCTTCCTTCGGTTACTTTATGTTTCAAAAAATAGCCCAGGTTTTAGGTCAGCGACTAGAAGAAACAAGAAACCGTTTAGAAATTTAAAGCCCCAGAGTCTAGGTCTAAGCCATTTTGGATCGAGGACAAAATGTCTATTAATACGCTTCTGAATAGTCAAGAAAATGGGGTTGTTACAGATAAAAATCAACTTCAATTTCTACTTCAATCGATGCCCGTTGCCATCGCGATTACCGATCGCGACGGATGTATTACCTTTGCCAACGAAAAGCTAGAAGGTTTATTTGGCTATCGCAAAAATGAACTTCTCGGCAAACGTATCGAGGTACTCATCCCCAAACCCTTACGGGAACATCATGTACAGCAACGCCGTAACTATGTGGCCAAACCCCATGTTAGAATGATGGGTTCGGGTATGAATTTAGTGGGCCTTAGCAAAGACGGGCGCGAGATCCCTATCGAAATCGGTTTAAGCTACTTAGAGCTTGACGGCGACATTAAAATCATAACCTCAATTACCGATATTACCATCGAAAAGCGAACAAAACAGTCGCTGGAACGCCACGTTCAAAAGCGCACGCAAGAGTTATCTTCACTACTGCAAATCTCGCAAAGTGTGGCTTCCACGTTAGATTTGGATACGCTGCTCGACTCAACGCTCGATCAACTAAAAACGGTTATCAACTTTAGTGAAGGCGTAGTTTTATTTTTAGCCGAAAAAGATTTCAAAGTCATTAACTATCACGGTCCATTGGCTCTGGAAGAGACATCACACTTTAGACTGCCGGTTGAAATAACAAAAAACAACGGAACCATACTTAACCGAAGAAACCCGATAGTCATTAAGGATACCCAATCAAACGAGCCACTGGCAAAGGCTTTTGCTGAAGCGATAAACCGTCCCGGAAACAAACTGTTTAAAGATGCACGATCATGGGCCTGGATTCCCCTGGCTGCCAAAGAACGCATAATTGGTGCGTTAGCTCTGGGCTGTATTACGCTCAATTACTTTTCATACGAACAAATCCAACTTGCTTTTGCTTTTGCTAATCAGCTTGTTATCGCTATCGAAAACGCGCAACTCTACTCACAGGTTAAACAACATTCAAGCCAACTCGAGTCGATGTTTCTGGTCCACCAGGCTATTACCAGCCGGCTCGACACCGAGGCAATCTTACAGCTTATTGCTGACTCGGCTCGGCGTTTAACCAATACCCGCTTAAGCGTTGTTTATCTGGTTGATGGTCAGGAATTGCAGATTGCGGCCATTTCCGGCAAGTATAATGCCTCCCTCTTTGTTGGCAACCGTATTCCCTTTGCGCAATCGGCGGTCAGTAAGGCTATTCATTCAGGGCGTCCCATATTAATTAAAGACGTTGAAAATAGTCCTCAGGTTGATATTGAGCCGATCAAGAATTTGGGGCTTTGTTGCTACTTAGCCGTGCCTATGCTTTCTGTTTTTGAGTCAATTGGCATCATTGCTGTAGGCGACAAACAGTTAGGTGTACTCGGCCCCCAAGATGAAGAAACACTGATGATGCTTGCTTCTGGCGCTGTAATTGGCCTTGAGAATGCGCGCTTGTACCACAAAGAAAAAGAGCGCCGCCAGGAAGCGGACCAGCGTCGCCGAGTAGCCGAAAGCCTACGTGATATGCTAACGGTTCTCAACTCTGATCGTTCTATCGATGAAATTCTCGATTATATCGTCTTAAAGGCCAGCCAAGTTCTTGATGCACGAGGTAGTGCTGTTTTTCGCTTAGAAGAAGACAATATGTTTTCTATACAGGCCAGTTACGGCCTGTCGGCCCAAAATGAGGTTAAAACGAAAGACGCAATGAACGAGCGGCATATTCAGCAAACTTTGCTCTCCCGCCAGCCAATCGTCCTTTCAAATCTTTATGACGCCACCGTCACCTCTGAAAATCTATGGCTTCGAGAGAAAATCAAACTTTTGCTGGTCAATGGTTTTCGTGCCGTGTTGGCCGTACCATTAATTGTAAAAGATGAAGTCTACGGCAACTTGGCGCTCTACTACAATGAACCCCGTGAATTTTCTACGGATGAAATTGATCTGGCCATCACCTTTTGCGATCAGGCGGCGTTGGCTATTGAAAATGCTCGGTTGCAAAGCCAGGTTGAAGAAGTGGCCGTGGCCGGAGAGCGACATCGCTTAGCCCGAGAACTGCACGATGCCGTAACCCAATCTCTATTTTCGGCCAGTCTCATTGCCGATATTATGCCCCGCCTTTGGGATCGTGATCAAGATGAAGCCCGCCACAGATTGGCCGAGCTACGCCAACTCACCCGAGGAGCAATGGCCGAAATGCGTACGCTTTTACTCGAACTCCGCCCTGCCGCCCTCACCGAGGGCAGGCTCAGCGAAGTGATGCGCCATCTTACCGAAGCCATCAACAGCCGTACCCAAACCACTATCTCGCTAAATGTTGAGGGCAATTATTCCCTACCGCCCGATGTTCAGGTTGGGCTTTATCGCATTACCCAAGAAGCTTTAAATAATGTTGTCAAGCATGCCAAAGCCGAAGAGGCAAAAGTCACCTTACAATTCGAGTCGGATCGAGTCAAACTCTGTATTGAAGACAACGGTCGAGGTTTTGACCCCCGTAACAT
>JAGRBY010000679.1 GCA_020433835.1 Anaerolineae bacterium
CCTGGTTGGCGGCCTGGGGGTGGCAGTCCAGGCAGGCCTGGGTAACTTCCATCCCCGTTTCATAGGGGCCGGTCAGCAAGCCGGTGTGATCGGTGTGGACGGTGGCATTGGGGACGTGTGTCCAGGGATCATCCGGCGGCGGGGTTTGATCGGGCACAAAGAGAACGATAGGAATAATAATGACGGCAGCCGTGACGGCGATGCCGAGAATCCAAACATATTTCGAAATTTTCATGGGGCCTCGCTCGGTCGTTAAGATCAGAGTGTTATTGGCTTTGGGTTGCTCGGAGTCGATTGTTCCGGCAGATAAAATCGCTTCAAGTTGAGATTGTAAAAGCGGCAGCTATAGTTAATCTCGGTCAGCGGCTTCCCATTATGCAATAATAATACATCCCGTATTTAGTGTACGCAAGAAATAGTTTGAATGCA
Source organism: Anaerolineae bacterium (assembly GCA_020433835.1). Next base: position 430 of record JAGRBY010000679.1, read on the forward strand.
CTGGTCATTTAGGGGGTTTCTACCTAGACAAACTATCAGTTTTAAGGTGTATTGAGACAACAGCGACAATTGAATAGCCACCACAAGTGGCTGACCCTGTCTATAGGTTTAAAGCGTTTCTCACTTTTTGGGTTAGATGACTTATGGTGAAGGGTTTCTGGAGAAAGTTGATGTGGTCGTCTAATATGCCGTGATGAAAAATTACATTCTCCGTATAACCCGACATATACAGCGTTTTAATATTCGGATTGATAGCTATCAACTTTTGGTGTAGTTCGCGACCGTTCATGTGGGGCATAACAACATCGGTCACCAAGAGGTGTATGGTCTTTTGTTCTGCTGCCAATTGTAAGGCGTGCATTGGACTGGCCGCTTCGAGAACGTAATAACCGTGCGCCACCAGTGTTTCACACACCAGTTCACGCACCATTTTTTCATCTTCCACCACCAAAACGGTTTCCGAACCGTAAACTGGGGGTGGTTCCTTGTGATCTGTTTTTAGCGGCTCATCGGCTACCATAGCCTGAGGTAGATAAATCTTGAACGTTGTGCCTTGCTCCAGTTCGCTATAAACCCAGATGTGGCCGTGATGCTGCTTGACGATGCCAAAAATAGTTGCCAGCCCCAGACCGGTGCCTTTGCCAAGCTTCTTGGTGGTAAAAAAAGGTTCAAATATATGTTCCCTGGTGGCCGCATCCATCCCTTGACCGGTATCACTGACCGCCAACATCACATAAGGCCCCGGCTCTTGCTCAACGGCATAGCGGGTAAAATAGGCTTTATCGAGAAAGATGTTGGCTGTTTCGATGGTTAGTTTGCCCCCCATCGGCATGGCATCCCCGGCGTTGATAATCAAGTTCATCAAAATTTGATCCATCTGTGCTCTGTCGGCGCGAATATACCCGATTACAGGCTCCAGATGTACATTCAATACAATATCTTCTCTAAGCAGCCGTTGGGCCATGGGGCTAAGGTCGGCAATAATCTCATTGATGTCCAGCGTGCTGAGTTGTAAAAGCTGGCGGCGACCAAAGGCCAAAATTTGCTGGGTGAGATCGGCCGCCCGTTCGGCGGCCTTTTGGATGTGTTTTAGGTTGGCGTGGAGCTTGTCCTCAGGTGATAGATTGATCATGCTCAGCTCGGCGTAACCCAGGATAGGCACCAGCAGGTTGTTGAAATCGTGGGCGATACCCCCGGCCAGGCGTCCGATGGCCTCCATCTTCTGAGCCTGCCGAAAGTTTTCCTCCAATTTTACTTCGTTGGTAATATCGTGGGCAATACTAAAGACCCTGTTGTCAGCCATCGGTACGATGTTTAGCAACGTGATTTGCTCGCTGCCGTCCGGCCGTATGTAGGTTGTCCGCCCCAAGTTGGTAGGATATTTTGATGTTATGGCCGCGCGATAGGCCTCGGTTGTTTCCGGGCTAACATCGTAAATGGGGCGTTGCCGTAATTGAGAAAGTGGTCGTCCGCTCAACTGCACCGCCGCGTCATTGGCATCCAAGATACAGCCGGTTTGCTTATCGGTTATAAATATGGCGTTGTTTGTTTTTTCAAACAATGTGCGATAGTCTCTTTCGCTGGCGTGTACGGCTTCTTCGGCATTTTTGCGATCGGTGATGTCGATAGCCACGCCGATTTTTTGGTTGAGCGCACCATCGGCATCTCTTAGGAAAGAGCGTTCGAAACTGTGCAGCGTGCGCCAACTGCCCCCGGCATGACGCATGCGATACTCAAGCTCCAGTACATCGCTATCACCGGCGGCGGCTACCTGCTGTTGAAAGTCAAGAACCGTAGCCAAGTCATCGGGATGAACAAGTTTGGTAAATAGGTCGGCTCCCATCGCCCGAATTTCTTCCGGTGTATAGCCCAGTAGCCGCTTGACGCCAACATTGGTGTATGTATTTCTATGGGTTTCCATATTATAAACATAGATGATGGCCGGGGCGGTATTAACAATGCCTGAGATAAAATGTTCCTGTTCCCGCAGCACCTCTTCGGTTTGTTTGCGCTGCGTAATATCTTGTACGGTTCCGGCCACGTACTTCAGAGACCCTTGTTCGTCATAAACAATATGCCCCTCGGCGGCCAGGTAACGCATCGGCCCATGGGCAGGATTGGTTCTATACTCCACCTCGCTGGAGATGCCGGTTTTGATAACTTTTTCATTTGTTGCAGCTACTTTGTTGCGGTCATCGGGATGAATACGGTCGAGAAATTGCGTAAATTCGGGGGTGCCCATAGCCGGGTCTAGCCCAAACAAGGCGAACATCTGCTTGGACCAGGTGCCGTTTTGAAGCTCAGGATAAAAGACCCAACTACCCAACTTGGCGGCGGCCTGTGACTCTTCCAGATGTTCCTCTTTTTCACGCAGCGCTTCTTCGGCCTTCTGGCGTTCGGTAATATCAATGAGGGTAACCAATATAGCCGGTTCGCCGTTGATCTCAAGCTGTTCTTTTGACCGCAGAACGGTGCGTGATTGGTTAAAGCGGTTCTTAAAGGTGAACTCACTATTGCGGACGGTACCTTTTTCTACAAGTTCGTCTATAAACCCTTGCCGTGTTTTTTCAGTTGAAAGCCCTAACTCCGTAAGCGTGTGGCCAATAACTTCTTCACGACGATAGCCAACCAATTGACACCAAACCTGATTAACTTCGATCATCTTACCCGTATCAATAGAGGCAATCGCCATTGCCGCCGGGCTTGAATGAAATATTTTTGAAAAACGCGCTTCACTGATACGAAGTTGGGCGCTTATAGCCCGTTCTTTTTGAAGTTGTCTCACTTTGGTTTGGTAAACCAGCCAAAAGATGCCGAGCAGCAGCCCGATAACTACCCCATAGACCCACCAACTTTGCCACTCCGGTAAAGTTGCGATGATGTTTTGTGATGTGTCATCAATAAACGGAATGCGAATATGATGCAACCCGGTTCTTACAACGCCCATCGATACCTCCATAGGTTAACATCCCCGTCATTTATGGGTACGGCAAATAAAATGTTGAGGTTGCTCAACGGCAAATGGAAGGGTGACGACGGTGTGTCCAGTAAATTCAAGCAGGCTGTTACGAAGTATCTACGTCAAGGCCAAGGCTGAAATAGGGATGACCGAGGAACTTAGAAAATGAGATGACAAATACGATATTGCCGTAAATTGTAGCCGTATAATCCCGACCAGGCATTTTTTCAATATCTAATCCAGTTGCTGAGGAATGAGGATTTTTACCATTGGCCTAGGCTGTAACAACTGGTTTGGTTATATGATACCAAGCCTTTTGATAAATTTAAAGCGACAGTCACGTATTGTTGGTAAATCAACATCTTGATAGCTCAAATTGATCGATTGAGCATATTCAATACCACTTACGCAGTTCGTAGAACAATTTGCTAAATTGTTCATATTTGGGCCCCACGGTAGCTCTGCACACAATCGTGGTAGCATGAGAACCCAGGTTTTTCTTGAGCATGAGACCGGCAAAGGCTTATTTTTGGTGCTCAATTGGGCAACATGCT
>JAGRBY010000067.1 GCA_020433835.1 Anaerolineae bacterium
ATTTCAAAAAGCAACCCAACGGACAACTCACCTATTGGGACTATCCGGCCCGGGCCTATCAAGCTATGGACTCTTCGTACCAGATAGTTGATAGTTACCAGGCCGGTAACGGTTACAATGCCGATGGCCATGGGTTACGGATTTTGCCCAACGGACACGCCCTGCTCATGATTTATGATTTACAACCGATTGATATGAGTCAAATTGTGCCCGGTGGTGTCCCTACGGCAACGGTGGCCGGACTGATTATCCAAGAATTGGACACCGCAAGAAATGTGGTGTTTGAATGGCGCAGTTGGGACCATTTTGAAATCACCGACACCAGCGCTGACACAAGCAAAGCCCATATCGATTACGTCCATGGCAATGCTGTTGAACAAGCCCATGATGGTCATCTGTTGATTTCAAGCCGCAATTTAGATGAAATCACAAAAATCAACCGCCAAACCGGAGAGGTCATGTGGCGCATGGGGGGTAAAAAGAATGAATTTACATTTGTCGATGATGACACACCTTTTTATAAACAGCACGATATTCACAGTTTACCCAATGGGCATATTACGCTATTTGACAACGGAAATGACCGCAAACCACCCTACTCCAGAGGCGTTGAGTATCGGCTTGATGAAACTCATAAAACAGCTACGTTGATAAGAGAATATCGAAACACTCCCAATATATTTGGAGCCGTTACCGGCAGTATCCAACGAACGGCCAATGGTAATACATTCATTGGCTGGGGCAGCGGTTGGCCCAACGTTACCGAATTCAAATCGGATGGCACCAAGGTCTTTGAGCTGACGTTTGCAAGACCCAATTTTAGCTATCGCGCTTTTCGTTTTCGGTGGCAAGGTAAGCCCACCACGCAGCCCACCCTGGTCGTTCACACCGATGGCACAACCGCCACACTCTCGTACAGTTGGAATGGCGCTACTGATATTGTTAGGTATCAAATTTACGGCGGGAATTCTCCCCGACCTACTACACGCATTGACACCCAAATCAAAACGGGTTTTGAAAACAGTACCGTTATTACCGGACTTGATCAACTCCCTTACTATTTTCGCGTGATGCCCATTGACCGTAAAGGTAACAAGACTCGTTATTCCAATGAAGTTGTCGTGCTGGAATAATCACATCAGTTTGGGAATCCATTGGTTTACGTTAGAGAGATACCCAACAAAACCATTCGGGCATGAGGGAGTGACCTGCCAAAAATACTCCATAGAGTTGTTGCCCAATAAGCGTGGCGAGATACGGGACGCAGATTTTCGCAGAGTAACGCTGATAAAAAATAAAAAATCTGCGAAAATCAGCGTTTATCTGCGTCCTATAAGATAGGTTGAACCTCATAATTCTTATTCAGCAACAAGTCTTATGTCTTGATTTATGGTGTGTAAAGAAACATTTTGCCAAGAATAATGGGATGCAAGAGATCGTATGCATAAGCCTGCTTCTCAAAAAACCGCACAGCTTATATACAAACTTAGCCATTCACTGTGGTTGACTTCAATTTTGTGGTTGGTTGTCGCCTGTCACCAACCGACCTCAAAACCTTTTCAACTTCACAATATCCACGTCACCATTCCCCAGTACAACCATTTGAGTGCAATCTTACAATTTACTACCACAATTTCTACGGTCGCCGAAGTTCTGGTACAAAATGACACGCACTCTGTAACTGTGCCTACAGCATCTACTCCAAACCGCGATCACACTATCCACATTCTGGGGCTGCGTCCCCAACAAACCTACACGCTCACCCTTACCGCTACCGACGAAACCGGCCATAGCCAACAAAACGTATTCCCGCTACAAACCGACCTGCTGCCGGATGATTTTCCACCCTTACAGCTTATCTCAAGCCGGCCGGAGGCTATGCAGCCGGGCATAACGCTTTTCAACCCGGGACGTTGGCTACCCACCCCCGATTTAAAGTGGGGATATTTGGTAGGCGTCGATCAAACCGGCCACGTTGTTTGGTACCACAAAGAAAGTTGTCGCATCAATTTTTTCACACAAACACAGCGCGGCAACGTGTTGTATCTTTGCCCCCCCTATCGAGCCGTTGAAATCAACCTTTTTGGAGAAATTATTCATGTTTGGAATCCGACAGAGATAAATCCGGAGCTGCGACATTTTCACCACGAATTTATCGAGATGCCTTCCGGCAATCTGCTGGCGTTGAGTACCGAGATGCGAACCATCGACGGGTATGTCGATGACGATAACCAGCCCGTCTCGTACGATTTGGTGGGCGATGTGGTGGTGGAGTTTACCCCCGAAGGCCGGCTCGTTAACCGCTGGTCAGTATTTGATATGATCGATCCCCACCGCATTAAACATGGTTTTGAGGCAACCTTCTTTTATAAATTGATTTACGAAGAGGTTTCGGACGCACCCCGCGATTGGACACACGGTAACGCCATATTTTATGACGAAACGGATGACACTGTTCTTGTGTCGCTGCGCCATCAAGATTGGATTATCAAATTTAGTCGAAAAACGGGTAAACTCGTCTGGCGTTTTGGTGAGGATGGCGATTTTTCGCTGCAAGGGGATGGCATTTGGCCAACTCAACAACACGCCGTCAAAATGTTAGCCGACAACACGCTATTGATGTTCGATAACGGCACCCATCGAAATGGTATTCAGGATGTCAATCAGCTTTACAGCCGGGTGGTTCAATATCGATTAGATGTTTCAAGTTCCAACCGACAGGATTGGTCTGCGTCTCAAATTTGGGAATTTCGAGACAAAGAGCCGTTTTATTCGCCCATTCTTAGCGAGGCAGATCTCATGAAAAACGGCAATATTCTAATCGCCGACGGTGCCCGCGTAAGCGATCTCGATAAAGATGTAGGTGCCCACGATAACAGCAAATGGGCCCGCATTATAGAAGTGACCGGAGAAAACGCACCTGAAGTTGTTTTTGAACTCACCATTAAAGACCCCATCCCCCAACCCGATGGGGTAGGCTACACCGTAACCCGGGTCGAGAAGTTGGACGATTTGTATCCGCATTAAAGGCAGCCATTTATCGTGAAGTTAACTGTTCAAAAAAATGATTTACCATGGACACCTCGCTATATTGTCCAATCATACGCGGATCGACTCGTGTGGCTATGTATTCTCATGCTTGCGCTGGTAATTGCCTACGGCTTCTGGGGGTTTTCGTATGACGATAATTTTATCACCTACCGGTATGCCAAAAATATGATGCAAGGGCACGGGCTGGTATACAATCAGGGCGAACGGGTATTTGGCACTTCTGCCCCCGGCTATGCGCTCTTATTGGCAGGGTGTGCTACCTTGGGTCGGCCACTGGGGCTTGATATTCCATCCTGCGGGACACTGGTATCAATATTAGCTTTGCTCATAACATTGACTGTATTCTACAGTTATTTAGCACATCACCCATATAGAGATCTATTTACATTGCTGCTGGCAGCTATTATTTTCACATCGCCTTTAACCCTTTATCTGTTGGGGAGTGAGCTATTTTTAGTCCTGGCCCTTATAATGAGTGCCTCTTATTTTCTTTATACCCGCAACCATCCTGCCGTTGCCGGTTTGTTGGCGGGCCTGGCGATGTGCAACCGTCTCGATGCCGGGCTGGCAGTTGCAGCCTTAGGCGGGGTAGCCTGGTGGCAGCAGAGACACTTCCCTCGCATCTATGCTCTCACCGCCGGACTTATGCTTGGCGCAGCACTTGTTTTTCTTAGCGCATACTATGGCACCATCATCCCCAACACGTTAAGCGGCAAAACGGCCTTGCGAGAGGTACCGCACCTACTACGGCTGTGGCAGCTATTAACGATGTCTTTATCCACTCCCGGCGCTGTATTTGTGCTGCTGGGGGCATTGGGGGGATTAGTTGCCGGCTGGGTTCATCGGCTTTATCGCCGACCGATGATACTAGCCTTAGGGCTTTGGGTTATTGCCCACGAGGCTCTTTATGTGTGGCTTAACGTGTGGTTTGCTCCTTGGTATCATTTTTATTCGTGGGTAGCATTGATTGCACTTTTTCTGTGGGCAGGCTTCAATCTGGTAAATTGGCTAACACAAGACCGCCGACCGTTTTCTCTAAAATTGGGGCCACTTTCTTGCGCCGCTTTTATAGGCTTAACTAGTATGCTTGTGCTGCTGCCGACCACATACAAGCTCATCGATCAATGGGCAACACCCCCTGATCCACGAAACCGCGTGTACAGGGAGGCAGGATATTTCATTCAGCAAAACACACCCACCAACAGCCGAATTCTAGCTATGGAAATCGGGGTCCTTGGCTACCACGCCGATCGCACCATTCTTGATATGGGCGGACTGGTAAGCCCTGCGTTTACTGAAGCCAAATTTTCAGGCAGTCGAGCCGCTTTAGCCGCCGCGTTGAGGCCGGATATTGTGGTCAAAACAGATAACGATCTGTTCATTTCAGACATGCTCAAACAGAACCAAGTCAAAGCAGTGTATACGACGATGATCACGTTTACAGATAAAAATTTCCCAACTGTTACCGTGCTTAAATATGTTCCGCAGTAGGCAAAAACAGCGATGATGACTATCCAACCAAGTCGCTTACGTAATATCGCTATAGGTATTGCTATGTTGCTGGCACTGGGCTTTCAGGTTGTCGCCATTCATGAGCAGTCGCTTAGTGGTGATGGGGTTCATCATTTGATAGCAGGGTATCAAGCCCTGCGCTACGGTCAAAATCGGCTAAATCTAGAGCACCCTCCATTCGTCAAAACTATCATTAGCCTTCCGCTATTAGATGACCCTGACTATAAACAGGATCCAACGGAAATCAGCCAATTATGGCCTGCTATGCACGATTTTCATAACAATCCCGATTTTGTAAGACGCATCACTATAAGATCTCGCTATCTGATGCTTCTCGTTTTCGTACTTCCCTTCTTTGCAAGTTGTTATCTTCTCGGCTGTCGTTTTGGTGGTCAATCAGTCGGATTGATCTTGTTTCTTTTGGTTGCTTTTTCCTACAGTATGATTCCTTATCTCACGATTTTGCAGACCGATACCGCTGTCAGCCTAGCTTATTTGTTAACGCTGCTGGCCTCCTTTCAGTTGGTTAAGGGTTTAACTTTTCAACGGGCAATTTTAGTGGGTTTAGCCTTTGGCTTCGCCCTATCCGTTAAATTTTCCGGCTTCCTATTACTACCCACGGTTATCGTGGCTATCGGCTTAGCCGATAACCCAGAACAGAAACGCGGGTTGCGACTGACGGTAGCCGTAGCGATTTTAATCATCAGTTGGACTGTTCTTCACCTCTCTTATCTACCGGCTAACTGGAATTATGACCAAGCGATTGCTCAAGAAACCATCCGTAACTACACGCAAGGCAAAGCGATGATTGTCCATGACAAGATGCAAAGATTTGAGGAACTCTTAATTTGGCTTGAGGGTATTGATGCTTACGGGGCGCAATGGTTAACCGGTTTTCTGGGGGTCTATACCCAAAACGCAATTGGAGTTTATCCAACGTACACATTCGGTAGAGTAAGTCAAACGGGGCATTTCTGGTATTTTCCGGCGATGCTGCTCATCAAGCTACCTTTGGCTCTGTTGCTGACAGCCTTGATTGGCGTAATCTATAACGCTCAATCTCAAATCCATAAACTACAGAAATCCAATACGTTGGCACAATTATTGAAAGAATTTACGTTATCCTCATCGTCTAATCCAAGTGCAGAAAAACTCCGACAACGCCAAATTATTTTGGTCATAGTGACCGTGGTCAGTTACTTGGGGGTAGCCATGGGTTCAAACTACAACATCGGTTTTCGACATCTTATGCCGATTATTCCCTTGCTCTATCTACCGCTCGCTGTATTTGTGGCCGGCCGCTATTGGGTAACGGCCTTATTGGTTGGATTACTGGTCATCGAGTCGACCTTGTTGGCCCCATTGTGGATGAGTGCCACCAATACCTGGTGGCTCGGTTCATACAATCCATCTCGACTGGCTTTTTCGTTAGGCAATATGGATTACGGGCAGAATTATATTCAACTAGCCAAATATAGTAAACAGAAAAATATCAATACGCTCTATTTTGTCTATCCGGGGCTGGAAGCGTGGAGAGTACAAGCTTATATTCCCGGTGCAGTTGTAATCGATCCGGATGACCCTCTCAAACCGGGCTGGTATGCTGTCCCAACCCGAATTGAGCAATATGTTCCGGCTCTGCTAGAAAGTACGGAATACCCGGCTTTAAAGCGAATAGCCCAACAATGGGATCCGATATGGCAGACGGTAAAAACCGGTCAAGATTTTGGCTATGCCGCCGGGACATTTCATATCTACTATCTGGATGAAGTTCAACCTACAAAGCCGGATAAAACCCAAAACCCATGAGAATAACACTCTGACACTTTACTTTCCAGCAAGGTATTTCTGATCTATCGGGGAGGCAGGTCTTCCAACGAGTCGGGTTCCGCCGATGAAATAACTGCGGAGCCACGTCCGGCTGTAGAGATTACCGGCTGGCTGAGGTTATTGTTTTCATTGATTTCCCACACGTTGCCATAGGTTGTAGCATAGTTGATAGAGTCCACATAGGCGTACACCGTTACCCCGGTGATAAATTTGCTACTGCTCAGGTCTGGATAATAGTATTTGTCACCTCTGGTCAGAGTCAGAACTTCGCCGGGTTGGAGGATTTTGGTAACACCCCACACCGCCCCGGCCGGAGCGATAGTATCCCACGGCTTGTTAAGCGCGGGAGTTTGGCTGGGATTGTAGTACACATCAACCCAAAAAGCATCGCTGGCCGAGCCGGTACCGTTATTCCTAATTTGTAAGGTAACGCCGGTACTGGTAGCAATAAGACTACCCGGCACTATCTCTAAATCCGATGTAGAGACAATATTCTTAAGTAGGATGGGCAAGTAAACGTCTGTCTGGCCGTCGTCACTGATAACTGCACTGGCCGAATTATTACTGTCATTTGTATCCACCGGCGTTGAGGTAGTTAACTCGGCTATATTGGTGACCACTTGGCCACTTTCTAAATCGACAGTAACTACCAAAGTCAAGGTTATGCCTGTATTGGCATTGACGTTACCTACCGACCAAACACCGGTAGTGGGATTGTAGGTGCTGCCATTGGTGGTGGCGGAGCTGACGTAATTCACCGCTGGCGGTAGAACATCGCTCACAACGACACCGGTGGCGTTGAGGTTACGGATATTTTGCACACCTACTAAATAGGTAATTGTGCTGGTATCACCCACGATGCTCTGTTCAGCCGTTTTACTTATCGCCAAATCAAAGTTTCTGACACTATGTGCTTCCGTATCGCTACTGGTTTCAAAGATAGTGGTGCCGTTATAGGTCGCCGTCAGCGTTTTAACACCCGTACTGGTGGATGTGAGGCTGCAACTGCCTGTCCCGCCGGAAAGGGTAATGACACAACTGTTGCCATTCCCATCATCGACATCGACCGTACCGGTAGGTGTCCCGCCCGCTGATGTAACGGCAACGGTTACAATGTACGATTGCCCCACAGCCGAAGGATCAGGCACATCACTGGTAATGGTCGTGATTGTGGCGGCTGTACCTGTGCCTGAAATGACAAAGGTGTAGGGATTATTGACGCTGTCACTGTTGCTGATCGCGACCGTAGCGGTCAGTAAACCGGTACTGATGGGGGCAAAACGGATGGCAAAGGGGCTGGTTGCTCCCGTGGCGATTGGGCTGCTGGGTTGGCTCACCACACTGAAGGCGCTTGCTCCGGTCAGTTCCACTGCCGGCACATCGGTCAGAGATAAATCGCCCGTTCCACTATTGGAGATGGTAAAAGTGTGCGTAATCTGTCCGCTGGAGATCAATGCCGATCCGTAGTCGGTATCATCCGCCACCACAGGCGTAGTATCACCGTTGGCGATTAGCTGCCCATTACCAAATACCGCCATTATCGGCGTGGCGTAGGCTTGATTAAATACCGACCAACCAAATGACTCAAGCGGCAAGGCTGTACTGGGTAGCAACACCACCCCTGTAAGGAGAATGGATAGACCTACGAATAAACGCGTGGTTTTCGACATATGCTGTCTCGCGATGTCCAAACTACTTTGTCTTGGGCAACGTCAACCTTTTCAATAATCCATCAGGCTCAACGTCCACGTGATCGAGCAATTCTGTAGGAACGCTATCAATATATACAGGCCGCCGAGAACTTTCTTGCTTCATTAATTCGATCATATCATTACGATTAATCAGAAAACGATTAATAGTTTGCACATCAGGACGCTGGCCCTCAACAATTTGCAGATATTGAATTACCGGAGCCGTGTCCCAATAACCCAATATAAGGGCATTGGCCTCGACACGGTTTAAGATGGTCTCACCCCGCATGCGGGCATTCCAATCGTTCGATTGATCAACTTGAGACCAATTCCACCCCAACGCCAATAAAACCGAGCTTACGATAATGACTCGAAATAGTCTCGGTTCCCAGACGTTGAACCTATATCCCGCTTTAATTCTGTGCCAAAAAGTCGATTCAGACGGGGCTGAAGCCGGTGCCTGAGTAATCCAGGTGAGCAACCATTGATAGCCAATACCCAGCCATAACGCCCAGATAAGATAAGTCGGTAGAAACATCGTCTTTTTATCACCGGCCCCATAGCTGATGTAAAAAGATGTATGCGCCAAAAACATCAGCAGCAGCATTCCCCCCAGCCGCCGGTTGCGGCGCAGCAGCACAGCCAACCCCAATAATCCCGGCCCAACGCCGATGGCAAAAAAGGCTTGAGATAGTTGGATACCGGCCTGTTGTATTTCGGGCCATAAGTTACTACTGGAAGAAGAAAACATAAGAGAGGCAAATGGTTGCCCCGAGATAAGCCACCACAACCCGGCCGGGGTGCTAAGATCAAATGAAAAAAATGTACCGGAGGCATCGTACCATCCGATGTAATTAAAGGCCGGCTGTGGCGCAATAGTGTAGCGCAGAGGCAAATAGAGGTAAACACTCAATCCCAACAATCCGGCCCCTAAAGCCACAGTTATAGATTTGAATGAAAAAAAACTGCGGGGAGCTACGGCCACAAGATAGAATAAACAGCCAGGGATGAGCAAAACCGTGGCCATATGGTTGCCCAGGCTTAAACCGGTCAACAAAGCCACGGCTCCAAGCCGAACGGGGGTGGGCCGCTCGCCCCAGGCAAGAAGCAGCAGAAGCAGGCCACACATCAGAGCCGTATGGAGAGTGTACACCTCGGCGATCAGTGATAATCCCCAAAAATAGGTAGAACAGGTCAACACCCCTAAAGCGCCAAACGCCGCCCATGGGTCTACCTTCAGCCGCCGTAAAATGCGGTCGGCCAGGGCAATTGTCAACGCCCCACAAAACGCTGACAGCAGATTCATCCGGTAGCCAACATCGCCTACGGGTAAATGCGACCACAGCCAACCGACTATCAAATATAAAGGATATCCCGTAGCATGCACAAACCCGCCCGTCGCGGCAGCAGTTGTTAGTTCGGCACTATCAAAATTGTAAATTGTAGGGGCAACAGTTAAGAGATAGAGGATAAACGGTAGTCCAAAAGCGAAAAGGGTCCGCCGGTCTATAAACCCCAGACCATATCGATGCAGAAGCGATATGCTATGTAGTTTGGCTGACTGCTGGTTACTCGCCCAAACGGCCATTACGGTACCAACCCTTCATCTTAAGTTTATCATAAGTTACAGCCGAAAAGCAAGAGAAAATAGCTGCACGGATGCGTTCTGGTTATGGGGTGGGATAGAAACACTGAATTTATGAGGGGAATGAGGCCACTGAACCGTTCCAGACCGTGTTCTCATCAATCCTCTATCAAGAAAGCGCACGCGTTGAAAGGCTGAATTCAGTGAAATCATCATGTTCAGTGTTTCAGTGTTTCAGTGTTTCAGTGTTTCAATGAGACCGGTTGCCCCAAAATGGAAATGCACCCGGGGGTAGGGAGCAAAACTTCGTATTCGGCGTAAAACGGTGAGCCGGCGAACAGACTCAGATTCATTGCTTTGGTATCTGCCGGAACCCAGGCAACGTGAGTTCCATGGTTCGCACCGCGGCACCGTAGTTGATTCGATACTTTCACCAAGTTCCGAAACTGAAGGCGCAGTTTCACAAAATCTCCCTTTCTGAACAAGATAAGAGAGAGCGCCCTTACTCGATTTTGTGTTCTTTGCCTTGTATGCTATATTCGTGTACGGGATTTTTCCTTATATGGTTTGTCGAAACGATTATACAAGACAGCAACGCCTTAACCAAAAACACCTCTTATCTTAACCATTTAGCCCTACCTCAAACATATTTTTGAGTTGGCGTGGCAGCCAAAAATCCCTTTACGGTACGGTTTAACCCAGACCCTTAAATTTTATCAGCACTATCACCGGCACTATTGGCATGCATAATTTCACTATCCCCGTAGCAGACCCACGGGCCGGTTATCTCGCCCATCAAGCTGAAATTGACGCCACGATTGCCTCAGTTTTAGCCCGTGGTCGCTATATTTTGGGGCCGGAAACCGAAGCGTTTGAAGCCGAGTTTGCCGCTTACATAGGTCTTCGACACGGCATCGGCGTGGGCAGCGGTACCGCAGCGCTTCATTTGGCACTGCGGGCCTGCGGTGTGAGCCACGGTGATGAAGTCATTACAACAGCCCATACGGCTGTGGCCACCGTTGCCGCGATTGAATTGTGTGGCGCTAAGCCTGTTCTAATCGATATTGACCCGGACACCTACACTCTGAATGTTGACCAACTCGAAAGCGTACTCAATACGCACACCAAAGCGATTATCCCAGTTCACTTATACGGCCACCCGGCCCAAATAGCCGAGATTGTAGCCATCGCTCGGCGGCACGGGGTGTATGTTATCGAAGATTGTGCTCAGTCGCCGGGGGCGGTTTACCAGGGCTTCAAAACAGGCACCTGGGGTGACATGGCGGCTTTCAGTTTTTACCCCACCAAAAATTTAGGTGCGCTGGGTGATGGCGGTATGATTCTTACCAATGATGCCTATCTGGCCGAGCAAACTCGGCTTTTGCGGGAATATGGCTGGCGTGACCGTTACATCAGTGCCATACCGGGCCACAACAGCCGGTTGGATGAATTACAGGCTGCCATTTTGCGCGTCAAGCTGCGTTATCTACCCCCAGAAACGGCCCAACGCATTCATTTGGCTCAGGTATATGTGCAAAAATTAGCCGAAACAGATTTAAAGTTGCCTGTAGTTTTGCCCGGCTGCGTCCATGTCTACCACCTATTTGTGGTTCGCTCTCAACAACGGGATGCGTTGCAAGCCTATTTAAGCGACCGGCATATTAGCAGCGCCATTCATTATCCACGCCCCGTGCACTTGCAGCCGGCCTACCAGGGTCGGCTCACCCTTGGCTCAACCCTGACCGAAAGTGAACAAGCAGCTCAGGAAGTTCTAAGTTTACCCCTGTATCCCCAACTTTCAGGGGAAGCGATTAACCGGGTGGTTGAAGCGATCTACAATTTTGAGGCCGATAGGGATTTGGTTTGAATACATACAAAAAATATTTCGCCACTATCAAGGCAAAAATTACAAAACGAATTCGGCGACCACAGCCAAAGCAATCTGTCCATTTTCTCCACATCGGCAAAACCGGAGGAACAGCGGTTGTATACGCCCTAAATCAGTACAATTATTGTGTTATATCGCCACGCCGGGCACGTTTGAATTTACCTAATCTCTATAAATTGAACCCGCCGGTAGAAGATAGTCACCTAACAATCTATGTGCATCCCCATAACGAAAGCCTACGCGATGTTCCCCCCGGCGAGAAGGTCTTTTTCTTCCTGCGAGACCCCATCAGCCGATTTGTAAGTGGTTTTTACAGCAGGCAGAGCCAGGGGCAACCAACCTATAACTCTCCCTGGCGTCCTGATGAAAAAATTGCATTCGAGCACTTTAGTTCAGCCAACCAATTGGCGGTAGCCCTTTCCTCGACCAATAAGAATGAAAAAGCCATGGCTGAAAAGGCGATGAGCGCTATTTACCATATAAAAAGTTCATACTGGGAATGGTTTGAGAGTGAGGAATATTTAAAATCCAGATTGGCCGACATCTTTTTTGTGGGATTCCAAGAAAATCTGGCCCAGGACTTCGAAATTCTCAAATCGAAATTACATTTACCAGATTGCGTTTATCTGCCGACAGATGCTGTGCTAGCATTTAAAAACCGCTCCCCTCTCGATAAAACACTCGAACAGACAGCTATCGCCAACTTAAAGCTATGGTATCAAGACGACTATCGCTTTATTGATCTGTGTAAAGAAATTTTTGATTTTAGGGTTCTGCCCATTCGATGATAGCACAACATTAAATCGTGGAATGTGGTAAAGAACCCAGGTTTTTGCCTAAAGGGTAAGCATGTTACCCAATTTAGCCCTCATAAAAGCCTTTGCGGGTCTCGTGTTCAAGAAAAACCTGGGTTCTCCACGCTTGTGTGCAGAGCTAGCCATTCGATAATTACTTGGTGGTCAGTCTTCATTATAATTTTTTCTTGGGAAACAAAATGACAAAACAAAGCTTAATCCTCTACAGTTGTGGTTCAGATTTGATTGTCGACTTCATCGAAGTATGTTTGAAAAATACTATTGAAATAGAAGCCATTATCAATAATCTGGATGTAACGCCTGATCCTGACCTGCAAGCGATACCGCTGTCAGAGTATGATTTTGCCAAAAAACAGGCCCCATTTTTAGTTCCCTTGTTTACGCCTCGCAACCGTTACCTCGCCAGCCGGGAAGCATTGGGCTATCACTTAACGCCATTCGATCTATTGAGCGATCGAAACAATGATTTACCTCTTAAATTCACCTGTGGCGTCGGTTGTTTTATCAACAAAGGCGTAGTCATTGGCTCCCATAGCCGGTTGGGTAACTATGTTCTTATCAATCGTGGCGCTTGCCTGGGCCATCATCTGGTATTGGAAGATTACGTCTCTATCGGCCCCGGCGTTACTACCGGCGGCGGAGTTACCGTAAAAACCGGCGCGTTAATTGGCACGGGTGCCGTCATTCTGCCGGGCATGACCATCGGCGAACATGCGGTGGTGGGTGCCGGCACGGTGGTTGCCCACAATGTCAAAGGGCATTCTGTTGTCATGGGTAATCCGGCCGAACCGATCAGGGTAAATGACAATGCTTTTTAATTTCTGGAAAAAACCCAAAAAGCCCCGCATCCATCTTTATACAATTTGTTGGAACGAAGAATATATGCTCACCTATTTCTTCAACTATTATGATCAGTGGGTTGACCGCTATATCTTTTTCGATAATGACTCTACCGACCAAACCCTGGCGATGTTAGAAAAACATCCCCAGGTAGAGATCAGGCCGTTTGCAAAGTTGCTCGATACAGATTCGTATGTGTTAGCTGCCCAACAAATTCATGATAACTGCTGGAAAGAAAGCCGTGGTTTGGCTGACTGGGTCATTATCACGGCGGTGGATGAATTTCTTTATGTCCCCAACCTGAAGGCCTATTTGGCTGAATGCGTAAAGAAAGGGGTAACGGCTATCCCGGCGTTAGGATTTCAAATGATCTCCCCCACGCTGCCCGTATCAGACCAAAATTTGCCAAAACAGATTACGCGCGGCTGTCCCTGGATAAAGATGAATAAACTAAGTCTCTTTAACCCCAACAAAATTATTGAAACAAATTACAGCCTCGGCAGGCACAGCGCCAACCCGGTGGGGCAGGTAATATACCCGACCCAAGATCGATTGCTGCTCCTTCACTACAAGTATCTATCATTTGAACATACCTTCAACCGCCATGCCCAGCTACAGCAAAAGCTAGGCGCAATAGACAAAGAAAACGGTTGGGGACATAGATACGGCTGGACAAAGGAAAAATTCAAAAGCGACTGGGATCACTTTCAACAAAATTCCATAGAAAATATATTCTCGCGCCATTATAACCCGCACCTGGTCCATTCTCCCCTGGCCGAGCGGTGGTGGCGGAACCATGTTTGACGCCAAAGGATAAATCCCATAAATACGATCTCAAGGGAGTGCGACAGAAGCTGCGCAACAGCAACGACAATGAAAACTCCGTAGGACAAACTTAAGTTTGCCGTAGGTACAAACCTATTTTCAGAGGAGTCGAACAGTCCTTACCGGACAACACCGACAATGAAAATCTTTTGCTATCGGCTAACCGCTAACTGCTATTTTCAAGGGAGCTATCTACGGGGAAACTCTGTTGGCCCGAACAAGCTCAGGCGTTTGGCCGGTCCAGGCGTGGAACGCGCGAAAAAACGAATTAGGCTCCTCATACCCCAGCAAAAACGATATTTCGGCACTGGTATAATCCGTGGTCGATAGGTAATGCCGCGCCAACTCTTCGCGCAACTCATCCAACACCTTCTGAAAAGATGTGCCTTCTTCCCGCAATCGGCGTTGTAAGGTGCGATTGCTCATGGCCAACTTTGAGGCAATATACGTCATAGAGTAATGACCGCTGGCCAGCATTTCAAGCAGACACGACCGGACGCGATCCCGAAACGAAGCATCCTGGGTCAGATCTTCCATCCTTTGGTCAAAAGCCGGCTCTAATATAGCCCACATGGCATGATTTGCCGTCAAAAACGGCTTCTCGGCATCGACTGCGGCAAATGTCAGCCGGTTGACCGCATCACGCCGGATACGTGTTCCCAAAAATGCCTCATAGGCCTCCACTTGCGGTAGATCAATACTAACGTCAACCGTCTCCGGCTTAACCTGCTCACGGGTAGCCACGCGAGCCATCTGAACCCAAAACACCAGTTCAAACGCCACAAAGAGCGGCGGCAGAGACCCGTTTTGGGGTAACCCGGTAAACGTTAAAATTGTCTGCCGCTCGTTCTGCTCGACATCCATGCGCACGGGGGCGACAATGGGTTTGTAATGCGCAATCCGCTTAAGCGCTATATTCAAATTACCGCTGCTCAAAAAAGCAATCATAGGCGGAGCGATAGCATTAGCACTGATAATTTGAGCCAACTGCAAAGCCAACGCCGGCTTCTGGGGAGAGGCATGGGCCAGCCCCTCCCAGAAGCGATAATACTCATCCGCCGTAACCGCCGGTGTTTTGCGCAGCAGCAGATCTAAAGGCAGTTGCCCATAGCGCAGCACATCCTGCGCCGATATCCCCACACTTTTCAATAATACCGGCCAACCCTTTTCCAGATTATATTTTTGACTATGCACTTCTTTCATCGCACCCACAAAGGATCGTGAATTAAACACCTTCCGCAGTTACGGTTAGGTAAATGGTAAATGGTAAATCGTAAATGGTAAATCGTAAACAGTAATGGGTAATTCTATCTCCAATTACCAATCTCCAATTACCCCTTTATCGGATCGCCTGTATGCCAGGCCACCCCATCGCCGCGATCCATCTTGGCGATAGCCGCCATATCCGCATCATCTATCTCAAAACCAAACAAATCGATATTCCGCCGAATTCTTTCCGCGTTGGAACTTTTAGGCAGAACGGCATACCCCTGCTGGACGCCCCAGCGCAGGAGAAGTTGGGCCTCGGAGACACCATACTTGTTGGCCATAACCTTAAACAGCGAATCGGCATCGGCTCCATCAGCCTTCATTTGATCGGTCTTGGCGCTGGCCTGCCCTTCAACAGCACGCCAGCTTGAAAGCGGCACGAGGCTGCTATAAGCGATAATAGCAATATCATTCTCAGCCAGGTAAGCGACCAAATTCGGTTTTTGCGACCACGGATGAAGCTCGATTTGGTTAGCATCGGGCCGAGGCAGTCCCGCCGCCTTGATTTCTTCGATATGGTCTTCACTGAAATTACTTACGCCGATGGCGCGGGCCTTACCTTGCCGCTGCAATTCAACCAGCGCCTTCCATTGTTCAAGCCGCTGTGCCTGGGGAAAGGGCGCATGGATCAAATACAGGTCAACGTAATCCAATTGCAGCCTATCCAAACTCGCCTGCAGCGACTCAATCGTCGAGTCGTATGTTTTCACAGGCAGCCCCCAGGCTTCATTACCCGGCCACAGCTTTGTCGTAACCAAGATATCCTCGCGTGAAAGCCCCAACGCTTCCATCGCTCTTTTGATGCCCAAGCCTACCCCATGCTCATTCCCATACGCTTCCGCCGTATCAACATGGTGATAGCCGGCACAAATGGCTTCATAGACCAGGTCTTGCGCTTCATCATCTTGAATAAGGTACGTCCCGAAGCCCACCATCGGCAGCTTAACGGTATCTGTGAGGTTAATATATGTTTGCTGGGTTTGCATTATTTCTCCTTAAGGATCGTGAGTTAAATAACTTCTTACCAATTATCCGACAGAATTGGGTAAGTTAATTAATGTTCATTCCTAACTTACTCCGTGAAGTTTGATGTAACGATCACACTATAAACCCATTACGCAAAAATATCTCTATCTTATCACGCCGAATTTATATCCAATCGCGCCAAAAGAATTTAAGGAGTTATGGCCAAGGGGATTTTCCTATGCTAGTCTGAGCGGTGCAGTCGCGCCACTTCACTCCTTCAGTACATCGAGATCAATAGGGCTGCTATTTTTTTAGAAGCTGTTTAAAAAGTTAGTGTTACAGAGTTGTCTACAGATTTATACTGACACTTGCGCCTGTGCGCAGTCAGGTGTATTCACCGATTTTTATCTGACTATTTGGTATTATCTGTGAGAATCTGTGTCCATCTGTGGACCCTTTACGGCTTTTAAAACAGTTTCTAACCCCTTGGGTGATAATCTCACGTCTCTACCTAAACACCTGCAACATTTTCATTAATGATTGCATCAGCTTCAGCGATAAACGCAGCAACTCCTATAGGAATACCTGGGGCACCGACCCCATAAACACCACCACTAATTCGTTGCTGGTAAAGATCTGCTAGGGCTTGCAGATTAGCCTTTGTATTATCTCTTGCCGTGTTAAACTCTGTGTAACGAGCCTCACGCTGTGTAGCTGGCAACGGTCCTATCGCAGCTTGTGCTGCCGCTTTAAAAGTTGCCTTTGAATGGTTTAGGCGTTGCCTTAAAGCAGTATCCATCTCTCGACATAGTGCCACTGGCTGTTGATGAGCCGCTAATTCAGCAGTGGCTGCTGCTGTTCTTGCTTGTGAACGTGCCGAATTTACTGCAATAGCTGCTGTTGCAGCAGGAGCAAGGGCGAACTCCCCGGAATTACCAAAAGCTGTAATAGCATCAAATGGGAGGTTCTGATGTACAAGCACTTCCTTAGTTCGTACTGCATCAAGTAACTGCTGCCATTGTTGATCTTGTCCAGCCTGCATGGCGGGAGGACGGTTAGCTCGAGCAGCCGCATGTGCGGCCACTTTTCCCGCAGCAGGTGCTGCGTGGATTGCAGCAACCTGCGTATGTGCCGCATTCCAAATGGCTGGGAAGCTATCTTTAATGTTTTGAGCCATGCGGTTGCCCAATTCTTGTTGGGCACCTTGTGTAGCATGTAAATCTACAATAGTTGCCGCCGGAACCTGCAACATATCCGCTGTAATGCGCCCGGTGTTATTAGCGTTAAAAGGAACACCATGCGCATTTGTTACATCATCTAACCCCGCTGACATTGAAATATACGGGGAGTTCGCACCGCCAACGTGTTGAAGCGGGTTAGCGTGCGCCAAGGGGTGAGTGCCTTGAACAGAGTTTCTCTGATTAATTCTACCTCTATCCGCAACTGTGATGCTACGGGATTGAAAGCGAGGAGTAAAAAGGTTATTTGCATCTCTAACATGCTCTTGCCCCGAGCTTTTATTTACCCATAGTGTATTTACATCCTCGACCGCAGCAGGAACTTGAATATACATGTTAGCATCTTGATCATCTGCAAGCGTTCCTAATCGATCAATATGACCTCCAGCATGACCAGGTACAGGAGGACTGTCGAGAAATACTGATGTGCCAACAAAACCAAGATTATGATTAGGTGGTCGTCCGGGATGTGGTCCAAACACTGCTTGCATAGCGGCTTGGGCATCTGCCATTGTGGCGTTATCTCTCAGATTATCCACTGCTCTTTGCATGTCTTGATTAAGTGCTTGCCGCTGATAGTTGTAAAGAGCCGGATCTTGTCCTGAATTTTGAATGTCTTCATAGAACTG
This sequence comes from Anaerolineae bacterium, assembly GCA_020433835.1. Next base: position 18,140 of record JAGRBY010000067.1, read on the forward strand.
TTTTGTTTGAATAATACCATTTGAAGAACCAAGACTATTTAATTGATGTTTATGGATTTGACTTGACAAATTAGAGGTGAGGCTGACCCTATTTGTCGCGATTTGCTTTGTCTGATAAGAAACACCCTTACTTCCCATTATGTCGGCTTCTTTTTCCAAGGCCTTATCATTGTTTATCTGCAAGGGTGGCTTTACCCGGGCTTGCTTCTGCTGTATTACGTCCCCAGCCTCATAAGGTAGGTACTTCTTTTGCCTTGGGGCAACATGAATCTGCATACCAAGACAACGATTCGCATCATTGTCTGCCCCCTCTCGAAAGATTCGAATATTAGCAATATTGTGCCCCCGATGAGGCTTGACCAACGGTTGCATTTCTGAATCTGATGTATTTCCTCCGCTCATACTGTTGCTGACTGTACTGTAGGGGGGCTTTGTATAATGAACAGCATCAGGCTGTTGCTTTGATGGGTTCGCTTGCCCAACCGATAGCGATTGCTCGGCTGCCTGACCACCTTCGACTTCGTGCCGGTCGCCAGCATCTTTCCCGGAATTCGGCCGAGACACCGAAATCTGGCTGAGTCTATGCCCCCAAGGCCAAGGTTGCTGGTTTTGCGGCATTCGCTGCGCAGCTTGATGACCCATTGCCCCTTGAGGCATCACGCTGCCCGATGTTGTTAAACCGCAATTTGGACCCGTAAATGTCGGTTGCAATGTCTGCGAGGAATGTGCTTTTCTGGTTGCATACTTTTTCAAGATTCGTTATCCTTTCCCTATCATAAAATTGTTGGCCTATTCTCCTCAGAAACTGCTTTAAAGCAGATTTATACACAGATAAACACGGATGGTATCTCTGCACTAAATCGTGGTAGCATGAGAACCCAGGTTTTTCTTGAGCCTGAGACCGGCAAATGCTTATGTTTGGTGCTCAATTGGGCAACATGCTTACAATTTAGGCAAAAACCTGGGTTCTTTACCACGCTCTACAGTTTAATGTGGTGCTACCACGCGGATATTCACAGATTTTTATCTCAACTTGATACTATCCGTGATCATCTATGTCCGTCTGTGGCCCCTTCAAGGCCTATAAAACAGTCTCTCAGTTACTTTGGTGGTGGGGGCGGCAGATATTTCTTTACAACGCATTATACTGGTCGAACTATAGGG
>JAGRBY010000680.1 GCA_020433835.1 Anaerolineae bacterium
ACCCTATGGTCAACTGGGATGAAAAAAGCTTGGTTTCAATGTTTGAGCAAGCAGGATTTGGTAAAGTGGAGTTATTTGTAGAACCGATGGCCGCCGAATGGCGACTCGATAGTCGGCAAATTGAGCGCTGGTTTAATCTTGAGACCAATGGTAAACGGCCAACATTTGCCCAATTTCTTACGGCTCCAGCTGAGGGTGATGGTTTAGATCACTTAGAGTTAGAAAAGCTAAAAAACCTTTTCCAGCGGCAGCTTGTTGATAACATTGTCTCATGGCAATCAACAGTGGCTTATATTGTAGCCCAAGCCCCTCGTTAAAATTTTAAGTGGACTATCTAGCATACCATTTGTATCAACATATCTAATTAAAACTCAACCTTTCGTCAAGATTTCCTTCACCAAAAAACAAAAAACTTTTAAAGTTCCCAAATAACCAGGGATAATCTCAACGTGGAGACTTGTCATTGAACACACTCTGGAATATCAGATCATCTAAGGAGACAATAGCATGAGCATTGCAATGCTACTGGCTTTTGCCATTTTGCTTGGAGCCTTAGTTATCTTTATACTCGATATCTATCCTATCGACTTTGTAGCCTTTGGAATCATGGCGCTCATCTTATTATTGGGGCCTATTCTCAACGTCAAACCAGAAGAAGCGATTTCCGGTTTTAGTAACCCGGCGACTATCACCATTCTGGCTATGTTTATCTTGAGTGCGGGGGTGTACCGAACAGGCATGATTAACCTGTTGGCACATCACATGGTGCGTATCGCCGGCGATAGCGAAATTCGACAGTTATTGATGGTTTTGCTGGTGGTCGGCCCCATATCAGCCTTTATCAACAATACGGCTGCGGTGGCTATTCTTATTCCTTCTGTTCTTACATTGGCCCGGGAACACAAACGCTCCCCCTCAAAATTACTCATACCCCTTTCTTACTTTTCGCAAATGGCCGGGGCAGTGACGTTGATTGGAACCGCCACCAATATTCTGGCCAGTTCATTAGCCCAGCGAGCCGGATACGGAACATTTGGCATGTTTGAGTTTACCCACATTGGCTTAATGATCTTTATCACCGGCTCCCTGTATCTCATTTTTATAGGTCGTAAAATGCTGCCCAATCGTGTTTCGGTCGACGAAGTCTCTGAAACCTATGCCATTAAAGAATACTTGACAGAAGTTATCATCTTGAAAAACTCATCCCTGATCGGCAAAACGGTTGTAGATAGCCGTCTACGAGAGCAATTTGATATTCATGTTTTGGAAATTGTTAGAGGCGGGGAAAAATTGAGTCATCCATTGGCAGACAAATGCTTTGATCAAGGCGATATATTATTTATCAAAACCAACACGAAACAACTGCTTCGCCTCAAAGATAGAGGTGAATTGGCCATCGAATCCGAAACCCGCTGGAGTGATCAACTTTCCAACGAAAATAACCTCAAACGCGCTAAGCGAGGCGTGTTAGAGGCGGTTATTGGCCCCAATTGTGATTTAATCGGCGGCACATTAGAAACCACAAACTTTCGACATCATTATAACTGTACCGTCATCGCCATCCGTAAGCATGGAGAGCTAATTCGCGAGCGGCTCAGCCAGGTCGTTCTCAACTTCGGTGATACACTCCTTCTACGCGGGGCGCAGCCTGCCCTAGAGCAAATTAAGCGAGAGTCTGGTTTTATTGTTACTGAGGAAATGCAGATGGAAGAATTTCGGCGCGAAAAAATCCCTATCGCGCTGGCTATCATCAGTGGGGTTGCTGTGACAGCAGCACTGGGCTATCCTATTCTGGTCATAGCAATTGTCGGCAGTGTGCTAATGGTGCTGACCGGCTGCTTAAAAGCGAATGAACTACACGAAGCCATCCGTTGGGATGTCATTTTTTTATTGGCCGGCATCATTCCTCTGGGATTGGCTTTGCAGAATACCGGCGGTGCCCAATTTTTGGCCGATGTCGCTACCCTCTCTGCCAACCATGCCCCGCCCATCATTGTCTTGGGTATTTTCTATGTCATGACAGCCATAATGGCCGAGTTTGTTTCTCACAGTGCCGCTGTCGTGGTTATGGTACCGGTTGGCATTGCTACAGCAGAAACATTGGGTCTTGATGTGCGGGCCTTTATTTTAGCCAGCATGTTTGCTTCCTCGATGAGTTTTTCCACCCCGGTTAGCTACCAAACCAACACCATGGTTTATGGCCCCGGTGGCTACAAATTCATCGACTTTACGCGCGTTGGGGCACCGCTAAGTTTACTACTGGCAATTGTCACCCCTATTTATATATCGCTTATGTGGGGCTTGTAAGAAGGCTGCCGCCTATTTTGAATGGGTATGATGTCCGTTGCGCGTTGCCGCCACAAAAGCCGCAAAAATTTTCTGGGCCGACTCGTGTTCATTAACCAACTCTTCGGGATGCCACTGTACGCCCAGGCCAAACGGATGGTCTTTTACTTCTAAAGCCTCAACCAACCCATCTGCCGCACAGGCAGCAACGCGCAACACCGGCGCAACATCTTTGATGCCTTGATGATGCAAGCTGTTGACCGGAATCTGCTCGCTGCCCACAATTCGGCCCAAAAGCGAGCTTTTTTCGACACTGACCTCATGGGCAATATAATAGCGCGGAAACCGATTATCCGTATAGTAAAAGTCATGCCGGATAGGCTGATGATACTGGCGACCAATATCTTGCCACAATGTTCCACCAACCGTGACATTCATCACTTGAATGCCTCGGCAGATGGCAAAAAATGGTTTTTGCGACTCCATAGACAGCCGCATAAGTTCAATTTCGTGAATATCACGCGCTTTTTGAACATCAGACAGATTATCGACAGCCGGAGATTCGTGATAAAAACCGGGATCGACATCACCGCCGCCGGAAAAGAGAATTCCATCGACCTGATTAAATATTTCTAACAAAAGATGGCCAGTAACCTCTACGGGAATTAAAATGGGAATACCGCCGGCCTGAAGAATGGCATCGGTATACGATTTATTCTGAGAGTTAATAGCGCGCCCCGGATAAACCCCGCTAATATCGGGGCGACAAGAAATGCCGATGATAGGATGTTGACGAGTCAGAGTATATCCTCCATAATAAAGCTAAATAAGGTTTGAAGTTTCGAATACTGATAAAACACCAATAACAGGTGTTAGTTTTCGGCCAGGTTCAGCCGAAAACCGTGACCACGTACCGTTTCAACATACTTGTTATTCGGATCAATTTCTGCAATACGTTCTCTAAGTCGTCGGGCCAAGGCATCGATGGCTTGCTCCGAAACGCCTTCAGCTTCCTCCTCAGACCAGACCACCGCTACAACTTCATCGCGTGAGACAACATGGCCGGCATGGGTATATAGCAATTCCAGCAAATTATGTTGGGCCAAAGATAAAGGCGGATCGATCTCCTCACTCATTACCCAAACCCGTTTGGCGGCAACATCCATCCGTAATCCGGGTTTGCGCTGCCCAATTATGGCCGGAGCGGTGGCTTCTTCCGCCACAAAGGTTGATTTGGCACAAAGGGCGATGCTTATTTCATCACCGTTACGGATAAGTTTTGGATCGCCGGCAACCGGCTGACCGTTTAAAAAAGTGCCATTTTTACTGCCGAGATCACGTAAAACGTAGTAACCGTCCGGCATCAGCACAATTTCGGCATGCTGTCGTGATACTTGACGATCGTCAATTTGAATATCGCTATCGGTCTCGCGACCAATAATTGTGCGATCTTTCGTTAGAGGCCATTGCGACTTAGGGCTGTTGCCCTCTTGAATAAGCAACATGGCTACTTCTCGTCTAGACATTGTTATTGCCTTTCAAATCAACTATAATAAAGGGTGTATCTGAATTAGGGCTTACGCAAAAGTCAGGTGACAGTCACTTATTTGTAATAAATCAGCGTTGGATTAGCCCAAACAGGTCAATTTAG
>JAGRBY010000681.1 GCA_020433835.1 Anaerolineae bacterium
CTGGCTTCTTGGAAATCTAAGGCTTTGACCTTTCTAGAACGTTACCGGCTGTCAACTCCCCGAGATCCGAAAGAGCCATAATGGTTAAGGTTAATAGAACAGCGTCATTATAGATTTTTCTCTCAAGATGTCCAGACGCTTTTTCTTGAACCTATGGAAAAAGGTGTTCAATTTTTTGTTGGCTTAATGGTTATAGGTATGTCAGGTAAGCATCAAAAAACAGACGGAAACGCTAAGCCGCTGAGTTAAACCCGTACCAACGGCCAAGGGCAGATGCCTTTATCCCCGTCGTAACTCACCCAATAGTGATTTTGCTTCTTAACGATACGGCTGACAACCACTTTTTTCTGCTGTCCGGTTTGTGAAACCAGCACCGTGTCACCCACTTTTATTGTTTTGCCCTGGTGCGTTACTTCTTGAAAATATTCGGCATTATTGGCCATCGGCAGTTGATTGTGCATGCACTTGCCTCCTTAATACATCACAAAAATTGTACATAGGCTATCTATTTTAAACTCTTTTCGTAGCTTTTTTATACATTTTTTCAACATAAGGCTCCTATGCTTAAAAGCGGCAGACTATCATAAGTTGCGCTCCCACTGACCAAATAATAACTTCTTCCTGAGAAAGGAGCGAAAAATGTATCGCATTCATCAAAAAGTATTTTGTACCGACGGCCAAATTGGTAAACTTGTCAAAATGGTAGTCGATCCAAAAAGCTATCAAGTTACTGATCTCATTATCGCGAAAGGATTTTTACAAAAAAAAGACCGAGCTATCCCCCTCACCACTATTCAACAGCGTGATGATAATGGTATTTATTTATCAATGAGCAGTCAAGCGTTGGTTGATTACCCCGAATATCGGGAAGAAACCGTTTTGGCCCCCCTCCCCGATCGGGATGCCCGCATTCAACATTACAGTAATGAGTCCGCCCGTTGGAATACCGTCGCCGGCGTAGCCTGGACCCCCACCCAACCGGATACCACCCACTATTACCATACCGGCGTCAGTGCCGGCCTGGCCGTTATTGGATTAGGCACACGCGTGTACCACGTAACCGAACCCATCGGCCAAATCGATGGCCTGGTGATTGACGACGAACAGAACAGGCTCAATAGTCTGGTTGTCCGTTATGGTGTTCTCGGCCACCGGTTTCGCGTACCGGTCCATGCCATCGAAAGCATGAGTGATCGGCAAATTTATATTCTGGTTTCACGTCAGGACTTAGAGGCGTTGTAAGCGTTTTAATTTTATAAGCGCAGTTCAATAATTCTATCACGTTGAGCGATGATAGGATCGAGAAATCCCTCAGAATAGTCTTTGGACCCGGACTCTGGAGGGATTTCTGGCCTTATGATATCGCTTTTAATCGCGATGTCAGCCGTGAGTTTGCCCGACGGCTGGTACGGCGATTTCAACTTAAACCAATCCTTAGATAATTCTCCGGCTTCTCGGAGAGCAATTATTATGCAGAAAGAGAGGTAATTTTTAAAGTGCTTGATGAACCGACATGTTACTTGTCGCCAAAACTGGAAGGGCGTGAACGAGCCGATGGTAGTTACGGTGTGTATGCGCACCAGCCGGTTTTGGCCCAGGAAACTCTGGTAGTTTGGGGCGGCGAAGTTGTTCCTGGAGATAAACTTGATCAGCTTCCGCCGGACATCCGTCGGTATACCCTGCAAATTGAAGAAGATCTCTATTTAGTCACTGTAAATGTCGGCCCGGCTGACTGGATCAACCATTCATGCCGGCCCAATGCCGGTCTTAATGGCCAGGTGGTTCTGGTGGCCCTGCGCGATATCGCGCCCGGCGAACAAATTTGTTATGATTACGCCACCTCCGACGGCAGCCCATACGACGAGTTCAACTGCCAATGCGGAGCACCAAACTGTCGCGGTCGCGTTACCGGTAACGATTGGTCTCTGCCGGAACTGCAAACCAAATACGCAGGCTATTTTTCGCCCTATTTGCAACGCCGGATACATCAACTGGAAAAAACCGTGCATACAAATGGCTATCACAAAAGCACCGGTTTAAGCTAACGACATCTTAAATAATCAGGATTTACGCAAAAGTCAGGTGACTGTCACCTTCAGAACTGCGTAAGTCCTGATTATCAATCTAAAGGGCTGGTAGTAGCGGCAAAGCTAAGCCGTTACTACCAGTTTTCTTTTACAAGCCATTCTAAGGTACTGGTCGCTTACCTATGATGAGCGACTATCGTGTCTGTTACTTGGCTTTAACGTGAACCTTGCTTTGTAAGCCTTGCCTAACTATGGAAGGGGAAATACATGACATTTGAGATGTTCCTGGCGTTTACTCTCCTTGTGGGAGCACTGATCGTCTTTATGCTCGATCGCTTTCCCATCGACTTTGTTGCGTTGGCTATTCTGGCCGTTACCCTGGGCTTAGGGCCAGTGCTGGGCGTTGCGCCCGATGAGGCTATCTCCGGCTTTAGCAACTCAGCTACGATTACTGTGCTGGCGATGTTTATTTTAAGCGGGGCCATTGAGCGTACCGGGGTGGTCAATTTACTGGGGCAGTGGGTAATCCCCTTTGCTCAGGGGACTATCATCCGGCAGTTATTTGTTATTATGCTGATTGTTGGCCCGGTTTCAGCATTTATTAACAATACGGCGGCGGTCGCTATTCTTATGCCGATGGTTATTTCTCTGGCCCGTGAACACCAGCAAGCACCCTCAAAACTGCTAATGCCGCTTTCCTTTTTTGCGCAGTTGGCCGGGGTGATGACGCTCATTGGCACATCGACTAATATTTTAGCCAGTTCATTAACTGTTAAGCAGGGCTACGCGGCCTTTTCGATGTTTGAGTTTACCTCTATCGGCATCTTGGTATTTGCCACAGGAACGCTTTATCTGCTGTTTATCGGCCATCGCCTGTTACCCGACCGTCGCACAGAGACGGAAATAGCCGAGGCCTATCAGCTTAAATCCTACCTGACTGAAGTGGTGGTGTTGCCCAACTCCCCTTTAGTCGGCCAAACAATGTTAGAGAGCCAACTGCGAGAGCAGTTTGATATTAGCGTGTTGGAAATTATTCGTGAGGATCAGCGGTTAACCCATCCTCTGGCTCTGGAAACTGTTCAAGCCGGTGATATTCTCTTTGTTAAGGCCGACACCAAGCAGTTGCTTGGCCTGAAAGGTACGCAGGGTTTGGCGCTAGAATCGGATCGCCATCAAGACCGAGGCCGGCTGCAAAACAAAGAGATGGCTCTTATTGAAGTAGTTATTGGCCGTAACTCGGATCTTATTGGTGGTACATTGGAAACAACCAACTTTCGCCAGCGTTACAACTGCGTCGTCATTGCCTTGCAAAAGCACGAAGAAATTATTCAAGAGCGTATGAGTCAGGTGACATTGAGTTTTGGCGATACCCTACTGTTGCGCGGCACGCTCGATGCAGTAGCGCAGATAAAACGAGAGCCGGGTTTGATTGTAACTGAGGAAACGCAGTTGGAAAACTTTCGCACCAAAAAAGCACCCATTGCCTTAGCCATTGTGGCCGGCGTTGTCATCGCCGCCGTCTTTGGCCAGCCGATTTTGGTTACGGCCCTTATCGGCTGCGTTTTGGTGGTGCTAACCGGCTGCCTGACAATGAACGAACTGCACGATTCTATTCGCATGGACGTTATCTTTCTGCTGGCGGGTGTTATCCCGTTAGGCATCGCCCTTGAAAAAACCGGCGGCGCGGCCTACCTGGCCCAACTGGCTGCCGGTTCAGCCGCCTACGTGCCGCCGCTCATTGTGCTGTCGATCTTCTATTTTATGACCATGCTGATGACCGAACTCATCTCCAACAACGCCACCGTGGTAGTTATGGTTCCGGTCGGCGTAGCCACGGCGGAACTGTTGGGACTGGACGCTCGGGCCTTTATTTTAGCCATTATGTTTGCCGCCTCAACCAGCTTTTC
>JAGRBY010000682.1 GCA_020433835.1 Anaerolineae bacterium
GGCAGGCATAGTGCTTAAACGCCTGCCACCTGCCTAAGTATAAGATATTTTCTCGGTTATGGAAAACGGCTCGATCACTTTTTATCGTCAAACGGTGATGATAATCGCTCCTTATTTTTACTACTCCAAACAGATATCGTCCGCCCGATAACCCAAACCACAAAAATAGCGCTTACGATTAAACGAATAGATAAGCCGATACCCATTGGTTTTTCAACAGGGGGCGCGGCCCGCGTCCCTGTTTCCGGCAGCAGCATCACCGGCAGCGGCGGTATACTTGGGGTCGATTGAATGGCCGGCCGAAAAGCTGACAGAGCATTACCTCCGGTCGCCGAGGCGGTATTGGAAGAGGTATGGTCATCATTGTCATCATCTTCATCTTTCTGAGCGGTTGCCGTAGGCGTTGGTTCCGGCGATGAAGCGGATGTGGGAGAAACCGTGATCGTTGGCTGGGGTGATGAAGACGGTACCGGCGAGACCGTGGCTGTTGGCTTCGGCGATGAGGATGGTGTAGGGGAGACGGATGATGTCGGCTGGGGTGAAGATGTTGGCAATACGGTAGGTGTGGGCTGGGTAATCTGGGGAATGTAGGCTTGGTTGGATGTACCGGATTGATTATTGTCTAAGTTAGGGTCGGTGGCCCCGATAGGACTAACATTGGCGGTATTGATGATAGTACCGGTAAAAGCCGGGTCGACCGTGCCGACAATGGTCAAGACAACATTTTGGCCGCTGCCAAGATTAACATCGCTCCAGTTGCCGGTTGCGGGATCGTACAGACCGGCAGACGGGACATACGAAAATGGCGGTATCAAGCCGGTCGGTAAATTATCAGTGAGAGTAAGCGTATTGACCAACTGTGGTTCCTGGTTGGTTACCACCAGCGTGTAGGTAATTGCCTGGCCTGAGATAACCGGGTTGGGATAGCCGGCTTTGTGGAGAATGAGGTCGGCATAAACGTTCAATTGGTTCTGATCGGTGGCCTGGTTGTTGTCGAGGTTTGGATCGGTTGTATCGTTGGGGATGACACTAGCCACATTTTCAAAGGTCCCGCTGAAAGAGGGATCAACCGTACCGACGATTGTTAGCGTCAATGTGTCATCGGCAGCCAGATTGATATGGTCCCAAATTCCGGTGGCGGGATCATAATTACCGGACGCTGCACCGACCGTATAGGGTGGTATAATCGCGGCCGGCATATTGTCGGTTAGCGTGAGCGACATAACGCTGTTTGGCCCTAAATTGTGAACCACAACGCTATAGGTGATAGCCTGGCCGGGAGCGGCCGGGCGAGGGTAGCTTGATTTGCTTATAGCCAAATCAGCCTGACAAGCGTCCAGGTTTAAGCGGCTATCGCTGCGAATATCAAGCTGTTGATAACCGCTGATATGCCCTGGAACAACCGCAGTATGGACGGTCTTTCCACCCACAAACCGCACTTCAACCACATAGGTTACATCTGGGCCGCCCAAACCTGCCAGACCAAAATGCATCAGGGTTGGGTCTTGCGCACCATGGCCACGCCCACCATTCACTTCGCGGACACCACTAACCAGATTCCCACTGCAATCACGCAGCACCGCCGTTGCGCCGATAGCGTCACGTTCGGCATCGCCTACATCAAGAACTGCGCGAACCATCAAATAGGCGTTATCGTTGCTGTTGTTGCGCCACAGTTCGTTCTCATTATCTTGATTGATCATCAGATCGAGATCACCGTCGCGATCATAGTCGCCAAAGGCTGCGCCCTCACCATCTTCAGCGCCGTCGATACCAAAATTTATACGGGTGAAATGAAAATCGCCCTCATTGATAAAAAGCTGATCGTCATCATCACTGGTTAGGAACAGATCCATATCGCCATCGTTATCAACATCGCCACAGGCAACTCCATCGATATTGCCGTCCGTATCGGCCGAGAAACCACGAGCATCGAAATCGCCGGTACGAAAGCCGGTTTGCTCCCAAATCTGGTTGGTACCGCTGTCGGTCCAGAAAAAGTCAAAGTCACCGTCACTATCAAAATCACAAAAAGCGACGCCGCCTTTATTTTTGTTTTTAGCCTGATCGATGGTGTGGCTGGTGGAGAAAAAGGGCGGCGACGAACTGCCGTTGTGAATCCACAAATCGGCCTGATTTTCTTTACGTGCCAAAATATCGATATCACCATCGGCGTCAAAGTCGGTCACAGCCATATAGTCGCCGCTAGCGGCACTGCTTGGTAGGCCGGTTTGGCTGTTATCAAGGTACGTAAAATGGCCGGAGCCGTTGTTGATGAAGATATCGATGCCGAAGTTATGGTTCTCAATTACTAAATCGAGATCATCATCCTGATCAATGTCAGCCCAACCCAAACCTTCGGTATTGGTGCCGCCGGAGATATCGTGAATGATTTGATTAGGCTCTTGAGATCCATCGCCAAATGTAAATGAGCCGGGGCCACGATTAAGAAAAATTTTGATGGCCTGGCCGGCGTTATTGTTTGTATTGGAGGTATTAACGGCAAAATCCAAATAACCATCATTGTTGACATCGCCCCAAATGGCGCTGCGTTCGGTTGTAAAATCATTGAGCAAGCCGGCAGCGTGGCTGCCGGTAACGTCGGTAAATGAGGGATCGGGCAGGTTGCAATCGCTTTGATAAAGGCGGGTGCGGATGGTATCGTCATCCGTATTAACCAGTAAATCAAGGCAACCGTCGTTATTAAAATCACCCCAACTAAGCCCACCATCTTTGTCACCCTTGGTATTAAGATGAACGTCACCAGCGATTTCAGAAAATTGGGTCAACGCGTAAAGGGATTGTCCTAAAAAATGTACTGCAAGGAGCAAAGCTACGGTGATACAGAGAAAAATCGGTCGTCGAAATTTCATGAGATATGTGCCTCCTAAAATGGTCACATACCTCCTGGCCTCTCCAAAAAGCGCATGATTATGGTAGCAGCAAAGTAAAAGGAGAGGCTTTGAAGTTGGTTAGAAAAAAGTTAGAAAATCCTCAGACCGTAAGCTGGATTATAATCGCCGAGCGAAAAGGTAATATGTTGGCCCGTAATCGCATACTCGGCTTCAACCGGCACCTGCCTACCGTGGATATCTTGCCAGGCAACAGGGGCTTGTTCGCGAAGTTGGTAACGCTCTTCACTTTCATCAAGCACAAGCGAGACGAGCAGATCACCCGTTTGGGCATCAATCCGGACTTCATCAGCCCCGGCATAGCTCCAAACAATACGTGACGGATCAGCGTTGGGCGCAACAACATACGTACTTTTGAGCCGTCCCTGAGGGCCATCGTAGTACAGGTCGATACCGGGATACAGATCAAAGTAGGTTATTCCGGCAAACGTAGGCAGATCGGTTTGCCATTGGGTAGGATCGTTGCCGGTAAAATCACTGATGGTTCCGACCATAGGATCGATGCCTTCGATAGTCGAATAGGGGTTAGCACCATCAAATCGGATGCTTAGTGCATTTGCAAGCGAGGCCGAATGCTTACTCCCTTCAGGATAGTAGGGTAAGGAGAAATCCACACCCGCTTGGGTAAAAAATAGGGTGCCGCCCAAACTACGAACGGAAAAACCAGCCGGTGTGTCGATAAAGCTTTCATAGGGCACAAACGCTAGCGGCATTGACTTTGCCGTGCCCTGTACCTCAAATTGTTTCGTTTGCTCGGATGATCGCAAGCTTGACAGTAGGTTGGGTTGGGTAATAAGCGGAATGAGAAGCCACAGTATTACAAAAGGAAGCAACTTTGTAAGTGTAATACGCTGTCTACTAACGCTGTCGATTTTTACCATGGTTATCCCTGACCGAATGAGGCTGCTTCAAAGGTCAGGACTTACAAATGCGGGATCAATAACAGAAGGAAACGCATAGTAGGCCGTAATCCCTTAATCACTATGCTTACTTCCTACTTTCTGTTTTGCTATC
>JAGRBY010000683.1 GCA_020433835.1 Anaerolineae bacterium
GGTTCCGGTCATCAAAAAGACACCGTGGGGAAAGTCCAGTTCGGTGGTTAAATAGTCGACCAGTTCCTCTAAAGAACGCTTCATTTGCGAACTTTGAATTTGGTCTTGAAAGACGATTGCATCGGCTCGGATAATCTCGCTTTGAATAGGCAGGTCGCGCAGGTCGTCGGCCGTGGCCAGGACGATGCCGGGACCAAGGGCGCAGGAGCCGCTGTACACTTTGGCCTGGGGCAGATAAAGGGGATTGGCTCCTTCAATATCGCGCGATGAGACATCGTTGCCCACGCAAAAGCCCACAATTTCGCGATGGCTGTTGATGACCACCGTTAATTCCGGTTCAGGCACGTTCCAGCCGCTATCGTGCCGGATGCGAATGGGCATGCTGTGTCCAACGGCCCGCCAGCCGACCGATTTAAAGAACAGTTCGGGGCGTTGGGCCAGGTAGACCTTTTCATAGACATCTTTCGTTTCAGACTCAATCTCACGGGCTTCACGGCTGCGCAAGTAGGTTACGCCGCTAGCCCACACCTCATGCATTGGCTCTAAGGGCGGCAGCAGCGGACCATCGGCTGTATCTGTCGTGGGTAATGTTTGCAGAAACTGCGCCATTATTGCCTGAGGCAGTTGCAGTAACAGTCCTAAATTAAACTGTTGCGGCAAGTAGGCCCCATCTAAGGCCCAGCGCGGCCCTTGGGGGGTTTGGTGTTGGGTGAGATACATGGCTTATCGCTCCTTATTTTCAATTTCCATCCGGTAGTTCGGTCAGCAGTTGTTCGATACTCCCATATCGGTTTTCAATAGGAGGTAGTCAGACTAAAAACTGTTCATCAATGCGCCCAAACTACCTCCAACCAAGCTGAGGACAATAAAGCCCAGACACCCCAAGGCCGGTAGAATCACTACCGAAGCCACAAAGGACCCTAACGTAAAGCCCAACCCAAATTTAAAGCCATCGCCAATAGATACTTTGGTTTGATTAGACATTGTTTTCTCCTGGTGTAATTATTCAATGAAGATAAAGTTATGTAGTTCTGCGGAATGCTTTTTCCGCAGAAAGAATGTTCTCAATTGCCAAACTAAGTAATTCTTGTAAAATAGCCGGGTACTTAATTTATTTTCGAGGCCGAAAGCAATGACGAATTCTTTGATTTCTGTAGATGCTATTTCCGTAGAATTATCTTTAACCCCCCAACAAGTACGTAACCTTTGTAGAAACGGCAAAATACCAGCACAAAAAATAGGCAATACTTGGGTTATTGATGAATCAGATTTTTACGATTACAAATCAAATAACTACACAAAAGTAATTGCTGAAGATCGAGTTCGCTATAACAGTTCAATTCCTAAAAAGCCAATTTCACTTAGTTTCTTTTCTGGTGCAATGGGCTTAGATTTGGGCTTGGAACTAGCTGGTTTTGAAACACTTCTCGCGTGTGAAGTTGATCAAATATGTCGCCAAACCATCGTTGCAAACAGACCAGAAATTGCGCTACTTGGCGATATAAGAGATTACTCTGCTTTTGAAATAATGGAAGCCTCTGGTTTGCAATTAGGGAATGATGATGTTGATCTGATTATTGGTGGGCCACCTTGCCAGGCATTCAGTACAGCAGGTAAAAGACGCGGTTTTAATGACAACAGAGGCAATGTATTTTTAAGATTTATTGATCTGGCATTAGAAATTTCGCCTAAATATTTTGTACTTGAAAATGTTCGAGGTTTATTATCAGCCCCATTGGAACATCGCCCACACAATCAGCGAGGAGAAAAGTTTTTGCCATTGTCGCCCAACGAAATGCCAGGGGGAGCCTTGTTGCATATCATAGAAAAAATTCGATCAAGCGGATACTCAGTGACTTTCAATTTGTATAACGCTGCTAACTTTGGTACTCCACAAAGTAGAGAGCGTGTTGTAATAATTTGTGCACGAGATGGTAGAAAAGTGCCTTATTTAACACCAACACACTCTGACAATGATAGTTATGGGTTACCTCCATGGCGTACGTTCCGTAATGCTGTCCACAACTTATACAATTCTCCCCAAGACTATGTTCAGTTTCCAAAAAAGCGATTAAGGTACTACAAACTGCTTGGACCGGGAGAAAATTGGCGCAATCTACCCGAAGATTTACAAAAGGAAGCAATGGGCAAATCTTATTACTCAGGGGGCGGAAAAACTGGTTTTTTACGAAGGCTGGCTTGGGACAAACCCTCACCAACGCTCGTCACTTACCCCGCTATGCCTGCTACAGATTTAGCTCACCCTGAAGAAAATAGGCCTCTTTCCATCCAAGAATACAAAAGGCTACAAGAATTTCCTGATAGTTGGATACTTTGTGGGTCATTACGTGATCAATATAAACAGGTTGGAAATGCAGTTCCTACTAGTTTAGGTAAAGCCATTGGACATACAGTTAAAGCTCATATGAAACAAGAAACACCTATTGAGTATTCTAACTTTCGGTACTCACGCTACCTGGCGACAGATGACGTTAGCTGGGAGAATAAGATGAGAGAAGTCTTGTCTAAAGAAGAAAAAACTGCTTTGGGCAGGCAGATGAGACTACCTCTTGATAATTAAACTATAAAACATTTGGCTTGGTAATAGAAAGTTAAAACTTTGAATTACTACTCCGATGGTTTATGATCATTTATATATCGGATTACAAACTCCTTAAACCCGTCTTCACTAAGATCATACCCTTTCATTAAGGGAGGGAGTTTATCCCAGTTGGTAAAATTAGGTCTACCTTTTTTCGTATCCTTAGAAAACGAACGAAACCATTTTTGGATTTTAGTTCCATCTCTGATAGCACTACTGGATGAATTTTCCGAGTTG
The DNA here is from genome assembly GCA_020433835.1 of Anaerolineae bacterium. The sequence continues at coordinate 2,840 of JAGRBY010000683.1, forward strand.
TCTCTATTTTTTATTTGAAGAGCGAGCCAATCATCATCGTCATTCTTAGAAAGAAAATCAATCGCCTTAACAAATTCTCCGCAGCACCAATACCAATTCTTATCCCTTAATATTGAATTAATATAGCGTTCCAATAAATTCCCAACACAATTCTCCGCGCACATCGAGCGTTGGTGATCCACTTTAATTTGTTCACACTCTTCATCAGTATATCCATATGCCTCACGCATAATCACCGAAACCATTTCATCAGGAATTGTTGAGGGAGTCGCTGGAAAATCTGACCTTCTATAGCCATCAAAATATCTTTTTGCTAACTTGTCCAAATCACTCTCATTAAATTCAGTTGGTTTTTCTCCTCTACTCCAAGAAAGTTCTGAGGGAAATTCACCCAGAAATCTACATATTTCTACAAATGACGGTATCAATGCTCCCTCATCATCATTCAGGACATGTTTTTCTGCCACGCTCCTCGCCAAATCCGGATCAAATATTGCCACAAAATTCTCCTGTATGGGTTTTATGTTTAAGCGTTCAGTTAATAGCCTAACGTTCCAACAAATAAAACGCAGGGTTCGGCGAAAGGAATAGAAGATATCGAGGCGAAGTCGAAAAACGAAGGTACTTCAAGTATAACACATCTTCCTTTGCCGCAAAAGATTTGAGAGGAAAAATAACGTAGAACGTAAACCCTTACGTTCTACGTCCCTCGCCTCACCTCCCCATACGCACTGAATGGCCGGGGGAATGGTGCAAATGGGGCGCTCAGTGGTATAATAGCCACTGCCAACCGTTGGCTGAACGCACCGACCGGTTTCGCGCCAGTCAATGACCCGTTCGTCAAGATCGACCTCTGTTTTTGTTGGGTTACAACAGTCCCATACTACAGGAGAAAAAAGCAACGATGCTCGATACAATGGATTTATCGCTATCGCTGTCGGATACGGCGTTTAAGCATGTCCGCCGATTCTTACAGCAGCGTCTCTATCAATTGGAGAAGTTGGCCTTCGATACGAAAGTGCCCACCATTATTGTCTTCGAGGGTTGGGAAACCGCCGGGAAAG
>JAGRBY010000684.1 GCA_020433835.1 Anaerolineae bacterium
TCAACAAGAATAACCACCATGACGGTATCAAACTGGTATGGACAACTTATGAAAAGAACTTCTTGCAAGATTTCGGCAACCGCTTTGACCCCATCATCACTGAAGAATTTGAGCGACGCAATATTACCGCTTACAAAGCGTATGAAGTTGAGCGCGTAGAACCTAACGAAGTTGTCTACAAAAATGGTCAGACCATGCACTATGATCTGCTGGTCTCCTTCCCGCCCTATGTCGCATCGACACCGTTCTTAGGGTTGCCGTCTGACCCCAGAGGCTTTGTAACCACCTATCAGGAAAGCCGTCGCGTGATTGAATGTCCATGTATCTATGCGGTGGGTGATATTACCAACTTCCCGGTGAAACAAGCCTACTTGGCCGTTCTCCAAGCCGATGCCGCTGCCGAACACATTGCTGCCGAGATATTAAACACAGAGCCGAAGATAAAATATACCCATCCCGTAAGTATGTACGTTCTGGATGAGGTTGATACGGCTATCTTCGCCCAGATTCCGCTCGAAGTAAAGAATTTCTATCAGCAAACGGCTGAAGTAGGCGAAGATGATCCGGAAGCGTATAAGGTAGGAACATCGCCGGTATGGCACTACGGCAAAAAGTTACTAGGGCTTTATCTACCGCAGCGCTTCAGAGCGGGCAAACCGTTACACTCCGGATTAACCTGGCAAGGAATGGAAGCGGGCTTAAAGGTTATATCGCAAGTTTTATCATCGTAAAGCCTATCTGTTAGCTACCCAATGGAAGGAGGCGGAAATGTTTAAGCGCATCTTGATTCCGTTAGATGGATCAGAACTTGCCGAGCAAGCGCTGCCTTTAGCCCTGGCCTTGGGTCATCAATTTCATAGCCATTTAATCCTGATTCGAATGGTCGAATTTCCTTATCCGAGCCTGTTTACGCCGCACTTAACCTCGGCCACGGCGGCGAATATGGCGGACGCATACGAACAGGCTAAGCAAGAAGCGCACCACTATCTCGTGGCGCAGCAGAAAAAGCTCCACGCAAAAGGCTTCGAAGCCCAGATAATTCTCTGCAAAGCTGAAGCCGCCGAAGGAATTATATATACGGCTAAAGAAAACAACGTTGATTGCATTGTTATGTCAACGCATGGTCGCAGCGGAATAGCCCGCTGGACACTGGGCAGCGTCGCCGATAAAGTCGCTCGTCGCGCATCTTGCCCGGTTTTATTAGTAAGACAAAATAATACATTTGATCCCGAGAACCTCGTTCCACACGATTCCATTACCATCAAGGAGGATAATTATGTATCGTAAGATTTTAGTTCCTCTCGACGGATCGGTACGCGCCGAGAAGATCATTGATCACATTATGGAAATAGCCGAACAGTTTGATGCTGAAGTTATCCTACTAAGCGTTTATCAGCCGGAACCGGTTATTGTGCCCATTGAACCGTTCTATGCTCCTATCGATTATAATCTTATCAAGCAACGCTTAGCCGACGCGGAGAGTTATCTCAACCGCCAATGCGGCAGACTTTACCAAAAAGAAATCCACGCTCGAGCCCGAGTCATCGAAGGGCCGATTGTTGAAACCATTCTTAACATGGCAGATCAAGAAAATGTTGATCTTATTGCTATGGCCAGCCACGGCCGCACCGGTTTGCCCCGTATGATGTACGGGAGCGTAACCAGCGGGGTTCTTCACAACTCCGATCGGCCTTTATTACTCATCCGTTCGCTCGACTGATCCCTTTCGGCCCCTTGCCAAAAATTTTGAAAAAGAGGGTGTTCCCCTCAACACTCTCTTTTTCAATATTATCTAACTGCCATCCTAACATTATCACTACCTTTGCACTTTAAAGTATTACACCAAGAAACCAAGATTTTTAGCGCCAAAAAGAAACGTCTTTTGACTCAAAAGGGTATCAATTAGGCCTCAAAACCCTGGTTTCTAAAATAGCAACTACCATTCTAACATTATATTCCCTCGCTTTTTCCAACGATATTACACAATAACTCGAACAAACTTCTACTTTTTATAATAAAAAGGTTGTGTTACCATAAGCACCAGACCAGCAAAACATCTATGTGGGAAATGGTAGAGCAGATACGCATCCGTTGATACATAATGACATTGCTGGAAAAATAATGCGTGAAATATCCTCAAGGCCAACAACGAAGATTACTATAACAATACAATAAATGTCGCTGATAAATAAGCCCTTGCCGGCTGCCAACACATTCAACACTTTATGGTTATTCAGCATAGGATTTCAAAATGTCATTAAAAAAAAGCAGTATTACCCTGCCAACATTCAAGCTCAAAGCTTTAAATTCTGACTTTGTCGTTGATGAAGTCTACTTAGAACCGTCTTACACTTCTACAGATAAAGCAACCCACACCTATCTATTTATCCAAAAAGAAAATATAACCACCTTCAGCCTGCTGCACCATCTGGCCCGCTATTTCAACTTGCCTGAAAAAGATGTATCGGCCTCAGGCTTAAAAGATGAATACGCAATAACCCGTCAGGCCATCTCTTTACAAGCAATTATTACCGAAGCGGAAATCGAACAAGCGAACGATTTCTTTGCAAACAGCGGATTACAAATTCTCATTATCCGCATAATTGGCTATGGCCATGAACCAATGCACCCCAGGTACCTGCACGGCAACAAATTCACCCTCACGCTGCGACAGCTATCGCCCGAAATCGCCAATAAACTGATCGATTACCTTAAGAGCAACAAATTCTTCCAATTCATCAACTACTACGATGAGCAGCGCTTCGGCCTGCCCGACAGCATCCACAACACCGCGCAGATTGGCAAGGCGCTGCTGGCCGATGATTGGGCGACGGCCTATCATGAGTATTTGAAGTCGGGCATCAACGCCTTAGAAATTGCCCAGACAGAAGCGGCGCTAATTCACTATGGCTCTCATCATGAAGCAATGGCCCAGGCGGCTGCTTCAAAACTCAGTTTTTTCATTTCTTCTTACAACAGCCGGGTCTGGAACGACTCTCTAAAACAAAACATCGACCAACTGGCCGATGTTTTACACGTCGATTTCCCCTATCTGGGCCAAATATCCTTACCCAACGAGCCAACCGCACCGTTGCCGTCGCTGCTTGCCGTTAATGTCGAAAAGAAAAATTGGCAAACCGGCAGCACCTATCAAAGCAAAAAAACGCGCCCGGTTGTCATTACCGTTCCAGTCTTTTTTATAGACTCCTTTGATGACACCCTGCATACCGGCGATTATAAAGCAGTAACCGTGGCTTTCTATCTCCCCACCGGCTGTTATGCCACAATGATGGTCAAACAGCTGCTGCTGTCGGTATCAATTTTTACGAAAGATTAAGTACAGCGTTAAATAAGTTTTTCGAGGTTTTTGAGCGTCATGCCCGCATGCTTTTAGCGGGCATCCATTCCTTTGCGCCAAGTGGATGCCCGCTAAAAAGATTCGGGCATGACAGAGTGACCTGCCGCAAACCCCACATGTCTTAATTTACGGTGTATTAAGATTGGTCCAGTTTTCGCTATATGATCAAGAAAGCAGCTCGAATTGGCAGATTACATTGATGGTAAAATGACCACGATAAAAACTAGCGAGGGCTTAGTCGCAGTGCGCCGTCAAGTCGAATAACCTCGCCGTTGAGCATAATGTTTTCGATGATATGCTTAGCCAGAGCCGCATACTCAGTCGGTCGTCCTAATCGAGATGGGAACGGCACCTGTTTGCCCAGCGACTCGCGGGCCGGTTCGGGTAAACTCGCCATCATCGGGGTTTCAAAAATACCGGGAGCAATCGTAACCACCCGAATACCATACGGAGCCAACTCACGCGCCACAGGCAGAGTCAGCGAAACCACGCCCCCTTTAGAAGCCGCATAAGCTGCCTGTCCAATCTGCCCTTCGAACGCGG
>JAGRBY010000685.1 GCA_020433835.1 Anaerolineae bacterium
ATACCGGCTTTAAAGTAATCGAAAAAACGATAACTTCCGGCAGCCATCACCATTAAATTGGTTTGATAACCAATGGGGGTGAGAAAACTGGCCGAAGCGGCAATCGCCACAGCGATAGCAAATGCTTCGGGAGCCACCCCCAAATCGCGCGCGGCGGCTAGGCCGATAGAAATCATCAGCGCCGCGGCGGCATTGTTGGTGATAAATTCAGTCAGCAAGCTGGTGGTAAAATAGACGGCCACCAATACCCCCACCGTACCAAAAGCAGACGCGCCGCCGATCATCGTATGGGCGATGGCGTCGGCCAGGCCGGTAACCTCGATGGCGCGGCCAACCGCCAGCGCTGCCGCAATAACAAACAGCACCGGAAAATCGATCGCCCGGCGCGCTTCCCAACTGCTGATACAGCGCGTTAACAGCATGCCAATAGCACCAATAAAGGCGGTGGTTACAATGGGCGCGAGGCCTATCGCCGCCGGCAGCACCACCGCGATGAGGATAAAAAGAGCGAGCGGCGCTTTACGCCGCTGAGGTCGAGTCTTACCGGGCCGGCGTGGAGCCACCAGATAGAAATCGGAGCGGCGGCCGTTCCAGCGGCGATCGAAACCGAGAGGGGCTTCGATAAGCAGCAGATCGCCCGGCTGAATTTCGACCGTACCTAACGACCCTTCAATTTGGGTATCGCGGCGCTGGATGCCAAGTACGATGCCGTGAAAATGCTCGCGAAAGCGTACTTCGCGCAGCGTTCGGCCTATAAGCAGCGATGACGGAGCGACAACCGCTTCAAAGAGCGGCAGCGTCATCTGGTCTCGGGCTTCAAAACCATCCATAGTACGCTCAAAGCCGGGCCGTTTAAGTAACTTATCCATCATGGACAAGCTCCCCCGAAAGGTCAGTACATCACACTCACGCAGCCGAAAGTCAGGCGCAGAGGGAAGAAATCGGTCGTTGCGAAACACGTGAACCAGGTAAGCCTCACCCAGTGCCCGCAGACCGGCTTGCTCGATAGTTTTGCCGGCCAGCGACGAGCCGAACGAAACCCGCACTTCGAAAAGATAATGCTCAAGCTCACTTTCCGAAGCCGGAATCACCTGTCTGTCTGGCAACAGGCGGTGGCCAATGGTTACAAAATAAAGAATAGCGCCCAACGCCGCCGGAATACCAACCCAGCTTAAATCGAACAGACCCAGACCCTCATAGCCGTTAGCCTGCATCAACCCTGATACCAACAAATTGGTCGAGGTGCCGATCAGCGTCGTCATCCCCCCCACAATCGCGGCATACGACAGGGGCAGCAGCAGCCGTGAGGGAGCAATGCCACTTTCTTCACTCCAGGCCTGCACCCGAGGAATCAACATTGCGACGATAGGCGTATTGTTCAAAAAGGCCGACATCGAAGCCGTGGTGATCATCATGCGGAACAGAACCCCCACCAGGCTCGACGAACGGGCAAAGAGGAGACGATCGGTAAAATTGAGCGCGCCGGTATTCTGCACACCCACCGCGACAATAAACAGAGACCCTACGGTTAAAACAGCCGTATTGGAAAACCCGGCAAAGGCCTCTTCCGGGGTTAGAATGCGAAAAATTAAAAGCAGTCCTAAAGCCCCTAAAAAAATCCCTTCAGGACGAACAATTTCTTTGATTAAAGCAAAAAGTATTAAAAAAACAATGCCAAGCGTTACCCACGCTTGCCATTCTAAGGTACCCCACATATGCTCTCCATAATCTCATCTCAAAAATTAGAAGGTAATCTCAGTTCGGAGTTTATAAAAATGGATAGGATTAACAGGATTTAGAAGATGAAAAAAGTAAAAATCTTTTCAATCTTGCAAATCCTGTCCAGTTATCGAACTCAGGTAAGGTAGAAAACAGAAATAAGAAATAGACAGTGCCTTGGTTTAGCGTTCTACTCTTTAATTTCTATTTCTGAATTGTCCAGGTTTAGTTTTTTAGCAAAATATTAAATTGTTTACCAGGGAATTGGTTGGCCATCACGAAAAAAACCGCCGGTTGGCCCATCATCAGGCAAAGTGGCCAGCCAGGTAATCGTTTCGACTCCTTGCTCAACGGTTCGGGGCGCAGCAGCTCCGCCCATATCTGTATTGACCCAACCGGGACACATCGAATTGATTTTAATATTATATCCTTTGACTTCATCGGCTACGATACGCGTTAAAGCATTAAGGCCCAGTTTAGAAATGCGATAGGCAGCGGTTCTGGCCCCCATATCAGCCATAGCGCCGTAACCGGACGAGACATTAACAATGCGCCCGTAATCCTGCAACCGCATCATAGGCACAAACGCGCGGCACAGGTGAAATGGACCCCAAAAGTTAATCTCTTGCGTAAGACGCATCGCCTCTAATGAAAGGTCGAAAATAGAAACACCTTCGTCCAGATAAATACCGGCATTGTTGATCAAAATATCCAAGCGCCCAAATGTTACGTCGATTTCCTCTCGAAGCGCTATGACGCTGTCGACATCCGTAACATCAAGTTGATGATGAGTAACCTCCAAGCCCTCGTTACGCAGCACATTAGCGGCGGCTTGACCTTTGGCCACATTGCGGCTGGTCAAAATCACCTGTGCTCCTTGCTGGGCCAGTTGTCGACACGCCTCAAAGCCAATTCCGCGATTGGCTCCTGTTATCAGAGCAATTCGAGTCATCAGGAATTTCTCCTTATTGTAAGAGGAAATACGAATGCTTATATGTGATTTTACGGTTGAAGAGCCTCTAAAGCAACCCTGTAGTCAGTGCGGACTTCGTCGTCGGGGGCATTTTCGATGGCTAAAAGATAATACTGTCGGGCTACAGCCGGATTTTGTCTGTTTTCACGGGCCAGGCTGGCGTACAACTGATGGTCAACGGGCAGCGCAAAATTTCGAATTTCGGCCAGCAGTTGTAGTGGATCGGCGTTTCTACCATAATAATAAACCGCGATATCGTGGTGCAGTACCAGCCGAATCGCGCCCTGCTCGCTCAACCAGACTTTTATTTGCCGGCCTTCGGGCAGATAAGGCGAGAAGATACTGTAGACCACCCAACTCCGGTCACTTTGGGCCAGGGCTTTTTGCACCGCTGCCAGCTTATCGTAACTGTCCGGTTTGGCGGTGGCTGGAGGATAGTACCAGTTGAGGGTTTCTTCGCCGTTGATGACGATGACGGTATCTTCGGGTTTGGCATTCTTGCGCAGAAAATCACCGACCAAGCGCCAATCTTCTTTGACTTTATTATCATAAATAAGCGTCACGCCGTAGATAAAATTGAAGGCGATAAAACATACCAAAACCACCGACAGCACCGTCACCATTTGACGATTGCCGAAGCGATTGGCCCAAACTACCAGCCCCACCACGCCGGCGGCTACCAAGGCCAAATAAGCCGGCAGGGTAGACAGAATATACCGCACCGAGAAAAACGTTCCCTGATGCAGCAGAAAAGCCAGAATCACCAGCGACGGCACAGTCAACCAGATCGACAAGAACCAGGCCAACCGATACCGTTTTTGAGAGAGTAAAAAAGCGAAACCCACAAAGGCCAACCCATTGAAAATCCACAGGGCCACATCAGAATGCCGAACCACCATCGGCTTCAACACCTTGAAGCGGAAGTAGTTCCAGCTTATCTCCGGGCCGGTGCCTTGATTGGGCTTTTCTTCGGCATCGAGGGTGAACCGTTCCGGTTCTAAGATTGTTTCGGCAAAGCCCTTTGAGGTTTTCAACATCGGGCCGCCCCAACCCAGCAAGAGTATTGTGGCAAATGCTATACCGCCGGTTATAAGCACCGCCCCTATCACACGCAGCACATGCTTGCGGTTTTTGCTGTAGATCAGGTCGGCAGCCAACAAACCGAACAGCGGCATATAAATGGCGTTGGCAAAAAAGTGCGACAAGG
>JAGRBY010000686.1 GCA_020433835.1 Anaerolineae bacterium
TAGCCTTGCTCGCAAACCGTCGCCAGCTCTTGCCGCAGAGACGTAAGGCTGGTAATGGTCTGAGGGGTGTAGGCTGTGAGCGGCCCAGCCAGCAGTTTATCCTGACCGGCCGGAGACAAATAAGCCAGCAAGATTTTGCCGGTTGATGTGGCATGCAGCGGCCAGCGCGTGCCAATATAGCGCGACACACCAACCACATAGCTGCCGGAAATTTCATCGAGCGTTAGCGACTGATCATCGGACAGCACCTCGATGGTGGCCGTTTCTTTGGTTTGCGCGGCCAATCGCTCCAGTTCTGGGCGGCAAACTTTGTGAAGGCTGTTGGCTCTAACCGCGCGACTGCCCAGAGCAATCGCCTCTGACCCCAGCCGATAGGCATCCGCATCAGGTGTACGCGTAATAAGCCCTTCACTTTCTAAAGCCGTCAGCAGGCGATAGGCCGTTGTTTTATTGAGATCAACGGCCTGCGCTAACTCGATGAGATTAAGTTCCGGCTTTTCATCCGTAAATGTTTTGAGTAAGGTCAGCGCCCGTAAGACTGCCTGAGTACCCGGATAAGGTTCATTGCTTGACAAAATTTTATCACCCAAAAAAATTAAAACGCTATTTCATAATATGAACTCAATTATAACGTCAACGTAGGCCCGCTGTCAAATTAAAAAAACAGGACTTACGCAGAGTGAGAACAATTTGCTAAATTGTTCCGAATCGTGGGTATATGCGTGGCGCAAATTGGCAATTTACGCTACAAAATTGGGAACTTGCGTAAGTCCCGAAAATGATGCTTGCAAAAATTGTTGACATAAGTTATTATTAGGATGACATAAAAGTTTTACATAATATCGGCGGGAGATATTAGATGCGGTATATAAATCATGTACGGCTGTTGCTAACAGCCCTCTTGTTGATCACGCTGCTTGGCAGTTGTGAAATCATGCGTTCCAATGACGGTCAGGGCGATATCACCCAGCCCGTCAACGAGCCTGTCGTTTCGGGTGGTGCCGATGAAATAACGCTGCCCCGGGCCCAAGATACGGGCAGTGTCATTCGCTTTGAACCGGCCAGCCAAGACCTGTCCCCCGGTGCGACCACCACCGTTGACATTTTGATCGATGATGTGGTCAACATGAACGGGGCCGATGTGCAAATGACGTTCGATCCGGCCATCATCCAAATTGACGATGCCGACCCGAACGCGGACGGTGTTCAAATCCAATCGGGTAACTTTTTAAGCCCAGACTTTGTGGCCGGCAATGAAGCCAACAACGAAACAGGCCAAATCAGCTATATTGTGATCCAACTCCCGCCCACACCGGCTGTCACCGGCTCAGGCGTGCTGGCCACAATCAACATCCGCGCGGTCAATGAAGGCACAAGCACACTCGGCTTCTCGTCGGTGCAGCTTACCAACAGCGAGATTCAACTGATCCCCGTTACGCAGCAAAGCGGGCAGATCAATGTGATGCCGTCCGGCACCACGGCCACAGCCACCACGCCGGGAGAAGCTACCGCCACCCCAACCGAAACAGCCACGGGTGAGGCAACGGCGACGCCAACCCTGACCGCGACGCTTCCGGTTACAGCCACAGTCACCGAAACACCGACTGCCACGCCAACTGAGACCGCCACCAGCACTCCCACCAGTACACCGACCATTACCCCCACGCCGCTCCCTACCGAGCCGCCGCAGCCGCAGGTCAAAATCCCACCCAGCGCCACCTTTGGCATCTGCTACTGGGTCAAACATAAAGACTCCATTCACAGTATTGCCTCAGCTTACGGAACAACACCGTATGCCATCAACGTGGCCAACGATCTCTACCCACCCAATTATGTTTTTGAGAACCAGGTCTTGTTTATCCCCTTCCAATTGGGCAACGGGCCTAACGTCTACATCACCCAATCCGATGAAGTTACGATGGATTGGCTGGCCGAAGAATGTAACGTAGACATCGATGATTTGTTAACCATCAATGAATTGGAATCCGGTTTTAATCCGCCCGAAGGGTTCCCGCTCATTATTCCAATCCCGCCCTTCCCGCCGCCCTCACAATACAAATACCCGGTCGGGCCGCTGCCGATTGTGCCGCCCGGCTGCTGCGGCGGGCCGCCTCACTCCTATTATTACGAACAGCGCTAGAGGTTTGTCGTGACATCACCTGCACCCAACACGCCGCCAGCGCCGATTCACCTGACGGTCGATCACGTAACCATCGCCGGATCGACTCTGGCAGCGCTAGAAAATGCCTTTGCCGATATTGGTCTGACCACCGATTATGGGGGGCCGCATTCCAACGGCATTACCCACATGTCGCTGTTGGGGTTTGATGACGGCTCTTACATCGAGCTGATTTCATCGATGCAGCCGGGCCAAAAGGATCAGGCTTTTTGGGGCGAACATATCGTTGGCGATGGCGGCCCCTGCGCCTGGGCCGTTTACATGGATGATGTCGCTGCCGAAGCCGAGCGTATGCGAGCCTTGGGCGTGACGGTGAAAGGGCCAAACTACTACCATCGCCGCCGGCCCGACGGCCAACTGGTGGAATGGAATTTGGCCTTTTTGGGCGACAAGGGCGCGGGTGCAACACTGCCTTTCATTATAAAAGATATCACCCCCCGCTCGCTGCGGGTGCAGCCTTCGGCCAGTGTAACCAACTCACTGCTGACCGGCATCGCGCAGGTGATTATCGGCGTTAGGTCGCTACCCGAAACTTCTCAAGAATTCGAGCGTTTTTATCTTTGGGAGCGCTCCCAAAACACAAAAGATCGTCAATTTGAGGCAAACTTAGTCCATTTCCCTAAAACTCCGGTCACATTGGCTGCGCCGCTGGCTGAGGATGACTGGTTGGCCGAGCGGCTGGCCCGTTTTGACGAGTCGCCCTGCGCCTATCTAATCGGCACAACTGACATGGAGGCTGCCGGCCAACAGTTCGATCTGCTGCCGCCGGTCGCGTGGTTTGGGCAGCGGGTGGCCTGGTTTGATCGGGATCGCCTCAACGGAGTTCGATTGGGGTTGATAGGCTAAATCAAAAGCGGCAACCAAAAGCGTGGAAGAGCAAAAAAAATCGCCTTTAAAAAAGAATTCTGCGGCTAAAAGGTTTAGCCGGTTTGGGCCGGAGGAATGGGTCGCCGTGGCTGGCCTGATTTGTTTGACCATCTTTGCCGGGATTATCCTCTTTCTCTTTGTGCCGCTGCTGCTTCAGCGGCCACTTATGGCTGTGCTGCCGCCGGCTTTGATTGAAGCCGCCGCCACACGCGGTTTTGTGCTGCCGCCCACCTGGACGCCCGGGCCAACGGAGGTGGTGTTTGCCACCGGCTATCCCACCACGGTTTATGACGGCACGGTACCAACCCGCATGTACACCCCGCGCCCGACATCGCTGCCGGGTATACCGTATGTCTTTAACCCGAAGCGGATTACCAACATTGATGTTATCGATTTAGCACGCATTATGCAGGGCGAGTCGCCGGGCGATCGTGAGGCGGCTTATTATGTGGGCTGGGTGGCTAAAAATCGGCTGATTAACCCCTATTATGGCGATACGTTTGCCTATGTTTCGAGCGGATTCTTTGGCTATCGGGCCGATATTCAGCCCAGTGAGGAGTTTTTGGATATTGCCCGCCGCGTTATCCACTCGAACCAAGACCCCACCAGCGGCTGTTTGTATGCTCTGTCTCGAACCGACATCACCAATTTAGGTGTGCCGGCCAGCCGCGCCGATGTGGCCATCGGTGAGTGGTTTTTCTTCAGAACGTGGCCGCTAAGCTACAGTTAACGGTTACAAGCCGCCCCCGGAACGAATAATCGAAATAATCAACCACAGCGCCAAAAAACACATAACCACAAAGCTGGTGATGATGATCCAGGTCAGCAGCCCCCACGGCCAAACCAGG
>JAGRBY010000687.1 GCA_020433835.1 Anaerolineae bacterium
TGGCTAATAAGAGGGATCAAAATGGGAAAATCGGCCTTAAATGACCTTTTAAGGCCGATTTTCGACAAAATTAGCCATTATCCTTGCGGGACATATCCGGTTGACTCCATGACAGCAATAAGCAGATAATCGCGCCAAAAAAGTAAACTGCGCAGAGTATAATAGACCAATTGGTACAATTTGCTGCGCCGCACCGGATCGTAATCAACCAATATAATACGGGGTTCAACGTCATCGGTGAGCATAAGATTGTGCGCCCGCAGTAAAGTTCGTTTAACCAAAAATTGCCACAGCCGCCAGGGTAGCCGATGCGATGCATTGAGCGACCGCCGCTCTGATGTATTGCGGCTGGTGCGCCCGTATAGATCGGGCAATCGGCCTGTACGCCGATAAAATTTTAACGATTGTTTTATAATGCGCCGCAGTTGGCGTGCTACGTTCGCTCGGGTTGGCCGGTCGAGCGATTGATAATCAAGGTCAAACAACGATTTAGCGCGACTCAAGTACGGTTGAAAGACAACTACCTGACCTTGGCCTGCTTCATTCTGGCCGATTAAGTAATAGCTTGATAGGCTGTGTTCTGCCCCAACGGCCTCGGCAAATGTATGGGCTGTTGTTCGTAAAAGTTCCACTTCTTGATAAGGATCGCCGGCCAAATACTCCGGTTCGGTTTTGACTTTAACAACCCATTTTTGATCATCAGTTCGATATACCTCGGTTTCATTGCCACCGGCGATGCGCTCCAAATGTAAATCCGTATCAAATGAGGCAAAGAGGGGGTCGGCTACCATGGTACTCATATGTTAATCTCCAAAATCTTAAGCATAAACATCATAGCGTTCTTGAAATTTTAGGACTTACGCAAAAAGGCAGGTGACAGTCACTTATTGGTTATAAATCAACGTTGGATTAGCCCAAACAGGTCGATTTAGGGCATTCAAGTGACTGTCACTTTAGAACTGCATAAGCTCTAATTCACAAACGCTATGTTACTGTACGGGGCTTTAACAAAAAAGTTTCTTGCATTGGCCGCTGCGTGACATTATTCTGACAGAAAGTTGCAGAGTTTTTTGGTGCCCAGCACGGTAAACTAGTATTAACATCTTTAAATTTATCGATGAGTTCCTGCCACATAGCCTACTGGCTGCATTTACCCATATCACATATCTACTCCTTATTTTAACACCGGCACTATTCCCATAACGGCTGATGCTAAGGGTCGAGAATTAAACAACTTTCCTGGTGGGGAGATTTGGAGATGGAGAGATTAGCCCTACAAATCTCCTTATCACCTAATCTCTTTATCTCCATTTTTGGTAGTGCGGAAGTTATTTATTTTCCAATCCTTAGAGCATCGTCATGTAACGCCATATATAGCTATATTTTGGCCATTAGGGGGGGATGATGGCTTATTCGGTTTCAAGGCCACCGTTGGAAATTCAGGCCGGACGGCTGCCACTTCGACCGTCCGGTTTTTGTGCAATGCTGCTCACGTTTAATCGGCAAATTCGGCAGGCGGCGACTTTGTGCGGCGTGCTGGAAATCGTTACCGATATTCTTCTACAAGCACTCGATCCGGCTATTCTCGTTATCGCTTTGCGGCCGGATCGGGTTGAGACCGAAGTACCTGTTTCCACTTTGATAGGCCAAATTTCCCCCGATCTGCTGAGTCAGCTCGATTCCCGTTGGTCGTTCACCCCCGGCCTGCAAACCGTATCCGGGATTAACGATAACGGCTCTAAGAGCGTGTTGCGTCGAGCTGGTATTCATTTAGTCACGCCCTTGTTTTTCAATAACGATACCGTGGGATGGCTCGGTTTGGGGTTGCCCCGCTGCAATCGATATTACACCCAGGGCGAGCTTCACTTTTTAGAGATGGTGGTGAGTCAAACAGCTTTAATTCTCCGTAATCAGTATCTCCATACCAATCTAAACCATTCGGTGGCGCAACTGCGGCGTGCCTACCAGCAGATTATCCAGGCCCAAGAATACGAACGTCGACAATTGGCCGAAACGCTGCACGATGAAACGTTGCAACATTTGGCCGATATTTCAGTTCGACTGGGCTTGCTGCGCCGTAAAAGCGCCGCTTGCCCCACCACCATCAGCGATATCCAAACCCGATTGGCCAAAACCGATCGTTCGCTGCGCGAGTTTGTGCGAGGCATCCACCCGGCCGTATTGTCTGATTTAGGGTTGGTTGAGGCGATTATTGCCTTTTTAGAAAGCTTACGTGCGCCTACTAACGGTTTTTTACCTCAGGTTGAATTTACCGTAGTCGGCTTTAAAGATGCCCGTTTGCCGGATGAGAGTCTCGAATTGGCTTTGTATCGCTTTATCCAAAATGCAACAGCCAATGCGCTTAAGCATGGGGCTCCTGAGTGCCTATCCATTGTACTGTGCTGGGAGACAGCCTGGGTGAAAGCAATTATTGAAGATGACGGGTGCGGCACGACCACATCGGTGGAAGAGGCCGCTCGGGCCGGACATTTTGGTCTGTTGACGATGCGTGAGCGGATCGAAGCATTTCAAGGCCATTTTAGCTTTTGCTCAACGCCCGGAAAAGGAACAAAAGTGGCGGGATGCGTTCCGGGAACGATGGTATCACCCGCCCCGGCGTGTCGCGAACACTTTGTATTTGCCGGATGTTAAGTTAGCCACCGATGAATTTCGATAAGATTAAATTGCTGTTTGGCAATTCGGGCGTGGATACCGATAGCTCTGGCCCGGCGCTCGTGTGCCTCTGACCAATCGCTGCTCAACATGATGATGATGATCCCGGGTTGGACTGACTTTATCGTGGTGGCAGCTATCAACCCGTTGATACCCGGCATACGCAAGTCCATCAGCACCAGAGTAGGCTGGTGTTGTTGGACCAAAACAATGGCTTCTTCCCCGCTTACCGCTTCGGCAACAACGTCAAATTGGGGATCCTCTGCCAACACAAACCGCACCGATTCCCGAAACCCCGGATGGTCATCGACAATTAGTACCCGCCATGGCTCCCGCTTCATGGATTATGATTACCTCTGAATATAGTGCCTAGACTGTAAAGCCTTTGCGTAAATTTTAGACTACTTACCTTTTCACTGTAATGGGTTTGCGAGAGCGAAGCTAGGGGGATTTCTCACGGATTGATCGTGCCTTGAGGCCTGGGGTATCCGTTTTAAGGCCGCTCATTCGAGTGTCTAAGGCGACCTGTTGCTTCTAAAAAGAGTAAAACGGCCTGAACACGGGCTTGTTGCCCTCTATTTTTAAGATGAAGTTTGGTAAAGATATTGCTGACATAGTTCTCGATAGTGCGTTCCTGAACCACCAATGCCTCGGCGATGGCGGCGTTAGCATAGCCTTTAGCCATCAACTCCAAAACCCGCATTTCTTGCGCGGTGAGATCGGCCAGGGAGGCCATGGGAGCATCGCGCATAAGGTCATCAATAATCGTCGGGTCGAGCATCATCTGACCGGCGGCAACCGCTTTAATCGCGCGAACAAGCTCGTCGATGCGGCCGATGGTCTGCTTTAGTAAAAAAGCTTTGCCGGCCGCGCCCTCCTTTAAAAACGTCCGCACGTAACTGGGATGATCATAAAAGGAAAGAAGCACAATCCCCACCTGCGGGCAGACCTCGCGAATGCGTTGGGCTGCCTCGATGCCGTTCAGGTGCGGCATTCGAATATCTAAAATCGCCACATCAGGACAACTTGTCTGGGCCAGATGGACGGCATCAAGCCCATTATCGGCCATGGCTACCACGTCCAGGCCGGTCTCCGTTTCCAAAATGCGACGGTATCCTTCTCGAGCAACTTCTTGATCATCTGCAATTAAGATGGTGATGGTTGATCGGCTCATAATCCTTAAGATACACCGGCTTGCTCAACCTGCCAAGTCCTC
>JAGRBY010000688.1 GCA_020433835.1 Anaerolineae bacterium
TCTATTGATGTCAAAGCCGATTACAATCCCAAGATATTTCATCAAAAATTCATCATCCGCGATTATCGTCGCTCGGCGATGCCTACCTCGGCGGTTTTGACCGGCTCCACCAATTTTACACAGACCGGTACCCACAAAAATTTTAATCACGTCATCATCTTTAACGATTACCGGGTTTGTCGTGAGTATCGCGTTGAGTTTGACGAAATTCGATGCGGAAACTTTGGCTCGGTTAACTCTCAAATAAGAGATATACCGGCTACCATCAATATCGAAGGTGTACCGGTGCGGGTGCTGTTTGCTCCCGACCACACGCCCGAATTGGAGATTGTAAAGCAGATGCTCAAAGCCCAAAATCGATTGGAGTTTGCCATCTTTACCTTCTCCGGCTCATCAGCAATTGATGATGCCATGATTATGCTGCGAGCGGCCAATCGCAAAATTCGCGGTGTGATGGATCCCAGCCAGGGAAAACAATGGTGGGCCTCAACCGATTGGCTGCATAACGAAGGAATTCAGGTTTTCTTTCCCCGCAAACACAAAGCTTTTGGCAAGCTGCACCACAAACTCATGGTCATTGACGACTCAATTGTCGTGGCCGGCAGTATGAATTATACCGCTCCAGCCAATGAGTATAATGATGAAAATATCTTTGTGTTAGGCAGCCCTTACGATTTGCCTAAAGGTAAAGGGGGGCCGGTTGACCATGCTGCTTGTGCCGAAATCGCTCATTTTTTTCGGGCCGAAATTGAGCGAATTATAGACATCAGCGATCCCTATCAAAGTCGTAATACGGCTTAGAAAGCATAGCCCGGACGATCCAGAACCAAACAAAGCGAAATAATCCACGAAGGCACACAAAGGAACACTAAATTTTTTGTCTTTTATTGGTGTACCTTCGTGTCCTTCGTGGATCAAACTTCTTGCTTTTTTGGTTAGAAGTGGCTTGGTTAGATACTTACGGTACTTCTAACCGGCAAATATCCGGTTCGTTTGGCACATAGCGAACCGCGACGGTGTCATCAGGCAGATGATAGGCCTTGCGGTTGTACTCTGCTTTTATGATTTCCGGGTGTCCGGGCGCGGTAAACCGGTACGACACACAATAGGTGGTATCACCGTCAGAGTCGGTATCCATCCAGCGCTCGATGATGTGGGCTTGTGAGGTAACACCCTGATAAGCCAACTTGCGGGCCTGTCTCATACTTTTGGCTCCTCCGGCGATCAGACCAATGCCAACAAGGGCAAAAACACCTCCGAACAAACTGAAGAACAGGGGCAAAATAAGGGCAGCAGTTCTTGAGCTATTCACCAATCGAGCCGTTTCGGGATGGCTGGCCGCGTATCGAACAGAGACCTGAGTGCCTGGAGTCAACGTTTGATATTCTTTTTGGCTAACCGACTCTTCACGCGTAAAACTATCGCGATCGCCTTGCGGCAATGGCGCTGTGTAGCGGTAGGTAATGTAGTAGGTATCACCGTCGGAGTCTTCGTTTACCCGTTGGCTGATAACTTCGGCTTCCGTTGTCACCCCGTTGTCGCGCAGTAATGTGTAGGTTGTCCATTCAGCAGCTACAGAACCCAACCCTACCACCACAAAAACCAAACTAAATGAAGTCCAGGCCAAACCAAAAACCAGCAGACACCCACTGCCGAAAACATGGGTAGGCTGATAGGGGGTCGGTCGACTATGGGTGTCGGATAAAGCAACCTCAGCCTTGATGCGGCGCTTTTGCCAAAGTTGCCTTACACCTAATGCAATCAATACAGCAGCGATTACGCCCAAAATTGCGATAAGAAACCAAATCATCTGCGTTTTTACTCGGTAGTTTGCTCAATGTTGATAAAGATATCTTTCTTACCTCTAATTTTTCCACCTGAGATTGCTTTTGGCAACTCGACGGAATATATCCCTCCATTCACTCGGTACTCACCCCATCAGGTGAGTGAGAAATAGCCGTATCGAGAAATAATACTACTTTGGGACGGCTACCGCGCGTAAAAGATCGCGTTGATTATGGTGATGGTGTACAATTAACCGTACTGGAGGTGGAAAGTCGCGCGGTTACGCGGGCCAGAATTACGTTTCAATCATAAATGGGGAGCAAACACGCGTGAGCAAGTCGAAACTGGGAAATTTATTTAAAGCGGCCGATGGCGGCTGGAGCCACTTAAAGTTTCGTGCCAAACGGCGTTTGGGATGGCTCGATCCGCTGCAAGTACTAACCTATTTTGGTTTCGGCACGGCTCAACAGGTCTATTTTCGAGGGCGTGTATTGGAAGAAAAAGGCATTACCGGAGCTTGCGAAGATGACTCGGTCTGGCACAACTTCAAACAGATGGTGCGCCGCTTCTTCAGTGATGAAATCCCTGGGGCCACGGTTGAAGTCGTATTCCAGGGCGTAAGCCAGCGAACCAAAACCGACCACGAAGGCTTTTTCGAGACGACTCTCACCCCTAAACGCCCCATCGATCCCACCAAACTGTGGCACGACATCCGCGTTGAACTGATCAAACCCAAACATCCGCAGCAAACGCGCCCCGTACTCACCACCGGCCACATTCTCATCCCACCGGAGCAGGCCGAATTTGGCGTCATCAGCGACATTGACGATACGGTGGTTCAGACTACAGCCACCAGCTTGATAAAAATGCTGCGCATCGTGATGTTTAGCAACGCCCATACCCGCCTGCCCTTCGAGGGCGTCAGCAACTTTTACCAGGCGCTCCAAGCCGGAGCCTCAGGCAACACCAAAAATCCCATCTTTTACGTGTCCAGTAGCCCCTGGAATCTGTACGATCTCCTTATCGACTTTTTCCGCATTCAAAACATCCCTGCCGGGCCGCTCATGCTGCAAGATTATGGCCTTGAGCCGGGTCAGTGGCTCTATGCCGGACATGATAAACACAAGTTGGCCCAGATCGAGCGCATCCTAACCACGTTTCCCGGCCTGCCCTTTATTCTCATCGGCGACAGCGGCCAGGAAGACCCTGAGATTTATCGTGAAGTCGTTCATCAGTATCCGGGCCGAATTTTGGCGATTTACATTCGCGATGTTACCCTGGAGAAACGCCAAAAAGCCATCCTAACCGTCGCGGAAGGATTACGTGAAGACGGAGTTGAGATGGTACTCGTCAAAGACACGCATCTGGCCATGGAACACGCGGCCAAAAACGGATTTATTGCGGGCCAGAGTACATACGCCGTAAATCATAACCAAGCCGAACCGTGAACGAAGCTCGACAATGAGCATCGACACAGATTTCATGGCCACTAACCGGCGAAGCAGTCATAGACAACCACGAAGCAGCGATAAACTACCGCGAAGCAATGATAAACTACCGTGAAGCAGCCACCAACTACCACGAAGCAATGATAAACTACCGTGAAGCAGCCACCAACTATCACGAAGCAGTCATAAACTATCACGAAGCAATGATGAACTACCGCGAAGCAGTCGTAAACAACCGGTTGTGCATCATTCCCCACGGGTTATAAGTGGTTTAACCCTGCGATGACGGTATTTCTGACGGTACACATGGCTTATCTTCCAACCACATAAGGTTGTAACCCGGTGGGAGCGCCTTTATAGTAAACGCTGTTTTGACAATCCGGCAGGAGTTAGAGGTAGAAGGCCGGAATGTACCTTTCCCTTGCGCCTAATTCCTAAATCCTATCCAGGGGAACGACACCGGGGATGAAAACCGTAGAACAAGTCGCTGACTTGTTCCAACCCGGACAAATCAGCGATTTGTCCACCTCAATCTATTTTCAAGGGAGTCGAACAGTCCTTACAGGACGACACCGATAATGAAAATCTTTTAGCCCTCACCCCGTCGCTAACGCGACTCCCCTCTCCCTAAGGGAGAGGGGTTGGGGGTGAGGG
>JAGRBY010000689.1 GCA_020433835.1 Anaerolineae bacterium
CGGTTGGCTGTTGATGCCGTTGTTTTAGCCTTTTTCTGGTCGCCCGACGGGCAACACATTGCGTATCTGACCATGGCGGCTGCCCCTCAGCAGCCATCCGCCATTGAGACCGGCCCTCGACTCAATGGGCATCACAACGGTCCGTTCAAAACCAACGGTCGTCCGGATACGAGTCATGAAACCGAACCCTTTAGACCGCTCGAAACCCTATCGCTTGATTTGTGGTTAGTCAACGTCGCCACGCTGGCCACACGCAAGGTAGCGACCATCGAACCTTCGAGTCGGTTTATGAACCAATTTTTACCTTTTTTTGATCAATACGCCCTTAGCCATCGCCTCTGGTCACCTGATAGTGAGGCCCTGGTGCTGCCCGTCAAAAGGGCCGGCGTCAGCGAAATCACAGTCGTACCCATCGATGGCGCTCAACCTGTAACCCTCGCCGCCGGCGAAATTGCTTTTTGGAGTTGGCAATAGGAGTCTTATGAAAGAGAAACATAATTCAACCCAGGAACTGGAAACTCGTGACCATGGTGATATTAGCCCGGCTTTGTCTGAGAATGATCAGACCGGCCGCCCCGCAGCCGATCAAAAGAGCGCCAAGGCGCCCTCATCGCTCCGGAACGTTCTTGAAGCCCACCGGGGTGAGCGACATGTGATTGTCCTGCACGATTACCCCGATCCGGATGCCATTGCTTCGGCGTTTGCGCACGCTCTGCTCAGCACGCAGTTTGAGATAGAAACGACCATTATTTACAACGGTAAGATCAGTCACCAACAAAATATTGCGATGGTCCGGATTCTGGGCATCGATTTGACCCGTTATGACCAACCCATCGATCTTAAGCAGTTTGATGGGGCCATCTTTGTCGATAATCAAGGCACATCGGCTGAGAAGATTGTGCAAGCCCTGGAAGAAGCCGGCGTGCCGCCGCTGATAGTGGTCGATCATCACGAGTTGCAAGAACGGCTCAAAGCCGAATTTAGTGATATCCGCCGCATCGGCTCGTCGTCCACCATTTATGCCGAATATCTGCGAGATCTGGTCCAATTGGACAAGTCGCAAAAAGCGCATATTATGGTCGCCACGGCCTTAACGCAAGGTATTATAACCGACACCGGCGGTTTTATCCGGGCCGGGGTTGAAGATTTTTACGCGGCGGCCTACCTAAGCAGCTACAATGACGCTGATTTATTGGGACAAATTATGAGCCAGTCACGCTCACGGCAGGTGATGGATATCATCCGGCGGGCGCTTGAAGGTCGGTTGGTGGCCGAAAGTTACTCCATTGCCAGCATCGGCTACGTACGCTCCGAGGATCGAGACGCCATTCCTCAGGCCGCCGATTTCTTGCTGACCGAGGAAAATATTCACACGGCCATCGTGTATGGCATTGTTACGGATGAAGAACGCGGTGAAGCGTTAGTCGGGTCGTTGCGGACGTCAAAAATCACCATCGACCCCGATGCGTTTATCAAAGATACCTTCGGCAAGGATTGGTCGGGCAACTACTTCGGCGGCGGGAAAATTTCGGCCGGGGCCTTTGAAATTCCTATTGGCTTTTTATCGGGCAACAACACCAGCGACGAATACCAAAACCTCAAATGGAACGTCTATGATCGCCAAATCAAACAGAAAATCTTCAATAAAACGGGAATTAAATTGGACGGCGAGGCTTGACCCGCTCTGCCGCCTATATTTCGGCTGCGACCAAATTATTGAAGTAAGGCGTTGAGAGCGATGGTGCTGTACACAACGATGACGGATATATGAGCGATACACCCCATACTCTAAACCAAGCCCTCTTAGCAGCGATGGATCGCTACGGCCGGCAACCGTGTTTTCGGATCAAAAAAGATCACCGGCCTTACCAGGAAATTTCCTATTACAAATTTCAAACCCAAACCTTCAGACTAGCTCACTTTTTTCGCCGCCAGGGCATTGAGCCGGGCGACCGGGTGGCTATCCTGGCGGGTAATTCGCCGGAATGGATGATGGCTTACTGCGCCTGCCTGCTGGTTGGCGGCGTGGCCGTGCCGCTGCGTCCCACGTTGCCCATCGAGACGCTGCGTTCGCTAATTCGAGATGCCGAGGCGCGGCTGATGGTCATCGAAGTGGAGCATCATCAACCCATTCTTCAGGATGCCCTGGTTACTTTGCCGCAGCTAAAAGATATTGTTACGCTCACCGATCAACGCGCCCTTTTTTCCGAAACTACCTCGATTACCGCCATTCTGGCCCAACCCATCTCTACAGAAGAGGCCCTCAACGTGCGCCGCCTGGCCGAGCAGATTGAACCGGCGGCGCTGGCTTCGCTCAACTACACCGCCAGTGAAACCGGCTTGCTCAAAGCGGCCGTCTTCAACCAAGGCCAGCGCCTGCTGACCATGCAGTATATTGCCGCTTGGGCCACATTCAACGACGACGAATTAGCTTTTACGGTTCTGCCTTGGGCTTCGACCAGCAGTTTAGATTTTTCGTTACACTGTTTCATGTCAGGGGTAGCCAATGCCTTGGCCAAACCCGGCCAATCGGTTGTAGAAAACCTCCAGCAGACTGCGCCGACTACCCTGATGGTCACTCCTTTGGGCCTGGAAGTTTTTTATAATGAAATAATGCGCGAAATAGAAGCGCTGCCCGAAGCTAGCCAGGAAGTTTTCCACTGGGCCTTATCCATCGGTAAGGCGTATCGAATGGCCGGCGATAACGCTACCGAAGCCTTGCGCCGTGAATACGCCAGCGCCGATATGACCTTTTTTAGCCAGATTCGAGGCAAAGTGGGCGGCCGCGTTAATCGGCTCTATTATGTTGGGGCCGCGCTGCCACAAAAGCTGGTCGATTTTATGGAAGCGATTGGCCAGGTCCCGCTGGGTTTATACAGCATCACCGAGACCGGCGGTTTTCCGGTGATCAATTACTTGGAGCAGCCCCGTTCCGGCGCTTGCGGCCAAATTGCCCCCGGTTTCGAACTGCGTCTGGCCGAAGATGGTGAAATCCTGGTCAAATCGCCAACGGTGATGCTCACCTATTGGAACCAACCCCAAGAGACCGTCCGGCAAGTACTCGATGCTGACGGCTGGCTCCATACCGGTGACTTGGGGGAAATCGACTCAGACGGCTACGTCCATCTCAATGGGCGTAAGCAGTCGATGATCATTCTGTCCTCCGGGCGTAAAATTATTCCGGCCCGCATCGAAGCTGCGCTAAAAGAAAGCCCGTTTGTCGCGCAAGCCATTGTCTTTGGCGAGGGCCGGGCCCACATTACAGCCCTTATTGTGCCTAATCTGGACGCATTGGCCGATAGTTTTGAAGATGGGCTAACCGGCCTGGTCACGCCTGAGACGGACTCCTTACGCTGGTATTGGCTAGGCGACGACGAACATAGCGAGCCGATTGCGACCATGGCCCACGCCGGGGTGAAGATCAAGCTTGATCAGGTGGTAGAGGCCGTTAACCGCAAACTCGATCTGTTTGAACGGATCGAAAAATATAGTTTGCTGGAACATGCCTACAGCAAAATTGCCCACGACATGGCCGATCTAACGCCTCTCCAGCGGCGGCAGATTGGCGAGCGATTTGCCACATTGATCAGTTCGATGTATCCGCGAACTATCCTGCAAGTCGGCGAGCAAATTACGCAGGTTGAAGTTAGCCCGGAGCGCATGCGAGAACTGCTGGAAAAAGAGACGTTATTGGATGCCTGGTTGGCCGACGCCGGGCTGGAATTTTTGTTTGATTTGGCCCGGCGCAAACAGATCGATACCCCGTCAATTGTTCACATCTGCGATACCGCCGCCAGCATCGCTCAAATGGTCAATGAGGAGCGCCCCCTCTCGACCGCCCTGATTGTGGGCGATCCTCCACGCATCGCTCGGCATTTGCCGGTCA
>JAGRBY010000068.1 GCA_020433835.1 Anaerolineae bacterium
AAACTTAGCCCCTTCATCGGGCGACCAAAAAACCGATTTAGGCAACGTAAAAAAAACAACTGTATAAAGCAGCGATACCGCCAAAAAAACAACACTATTCCACTTATGATTGGAGAAAAACATAAGACTGCCCTTGGGCAAATCTTTACGGTTAAGGTCAGATGCTTTGATACATTTTTTAAAGGAGGAGATGAGCGACCTTTATCACTGTAATTAGTGTAACATACATCTGCCCGATTTCAAACAAACGGGTCAAAGCCCATTCGTTCTGCTATCAGGCCACGCAGATCAGGGGCCGGCGTAAGGCGTTCATCCAGCAGCCTTAACTCAATCAGTCCGCAATCGGCGATATCTGTGATAGTAGTATGGAACGTTTTTTGGGACGTTTTCCAGAACGATTTTGGTGCGTCTACCCACTACAATAGAGAAAATCGCTTAGATCATAAAGAGCAGAACTTGATAATTAAAACTGATTACCAAATACCATAGTCAGGTGACAGTCACGTATTGTCAATAAATCAGCATCGGATTAGCCAAGTAGATTAATTTAGGGCGTCCTCGTAACTGTCACCTTAGAACCACGCAAGTCCTATATTATACAAGGAGATTAAAATGTCTATTTCAACCATTATCTGGAAACGCCTGGAAATGCAAGGCTTTGAGGGGGATCGTTATGACCCGACATTTGTACAAGTTGTTCCCTGGCTGCTGTTCACGCCAATATTGGGCATCATCCTAGTTGGCTGGGCAACCGTCCTGGCTTCGCCACTGTTTTTCTTTTGGCTTGCGTCCCTGGCTTTATTTGGGGCGATTACGGGGATACATCCGGCTGATTTCATCTACAATTACGGCATTCGTTATGGGGTCGGCACGCCGCCCTTGCCGAAAAACCCGATTCCGAGACGGTTTGGATTTGGAGTCATGGCCGTGGCTCTCACCGTTACGGGATGGTTATTTCTGGTTGGAGCTACCTTAGCCGGCTATATCCTTGGCACTGCCCTACTCTCGATTCCGTTCATTACCATCACCGTACCTCATTTCTGTGTTTTATCGTGGCTTTATCGTGTTCTTTTCGGTTATGAAACTGTATCCCAGAAATGAGCGGAAGTGAGAAGTCATAGATTACTCTTGAAGCCAGAAGGGTCAGGTAGAGCCTTTGCATAACTCATTATGAATCCTTATTCTCAACCACACAGTGGATTTCAACCTGTCGCTCACCCGTTTCAGAGACAGTCAGCGGTAACCGCATCCGGCTGGTGTGGATAAAACATAGCCGTTCGTCGACAGCTTGACAGTAATAAAGCATAACATCAATATCAAGTTCGGTGTCTTTTTCAATAGGGATTGTAAAGGTGGGAGGTGTGGTAGAGTCAAACGGCTTTACAACATCTCCCCACTGCACCATTTGGGGCGCATCAGGATTGAGTTTGTATCCTTCCGGCAATTCTATTGCGAGGGTGATTTCTACTTCACCCGGTGCAACTGTGACCGGAGCCAAACGATCAACATCCTTCTTTTCCTCAGACACAACTGTTTTTGCCAACTGTGCTAAGCCTCGTAACATCACCGTCTGGACGGACTGCGTCTCTAAATCGGCTACACGAATAAGATGGTTGTTTGTATCGGCAATGTATAGCCGCTGATCGCTGGCAACAACGCCTTCCGGCTCATACAACGTAGCATCCGAAAATGCTCCATCCGTATGCCCCGGCTGGCCGGTGCCGATTAACGTCATAACCGTGCCAGTGGTGAGATCGAGCGTTTTGATTTTGTGGTTGTAGCTGTCGGCGATGTAAACCAGCCCATCATAAAAAGTAAGACCAGTAGGATGTTGAAGCCGAACGTGGCCGCCGGTGCCGTCGATATCGCCAAACTCAAATAATCCCTGACCAACCAGAGTCATCACCCGCGGATCTTCTCCCAGCGAAACGGCTCGGATGGCGCTGGCTTCTGAGTCAGCGACAAACATATGGCCAAAACCTACGGAGACATCGCTCGGCTGGTTGAAAGCGCCCTCGGCCACCGGACCATCGACCAGGGCTTCGGCCCCAGTACCGGCAAAAATCCCCAAACGCGATTCACTGACCAAGGCCCAAATTTGGTGCGATCCGGCCATCGCGATCAGGAGAATATCCTCCTCAGCCCACAATGCCCACGGTGAGCGCAGCGAAACCTCGGTCGGTTCGCCCATTTCTAGCCGACCATGCGCCTTCCGTCCGGTTCCGGCCACTGTGCGGACTGTATTATCCACCAAATCAATCGCTCGAATGGCGTGGTTTTCGGTATCGGCCACGTAGAGCGTTTGGCCGTTGAGCGCCATCCCGTGCGGATCGTGAAATTGAGCCTCGGCGGCTGAGCCGTCGCGCAAACCGGGGATGCCACTGCCGAAAACCTGCACAATCTCACCCGATTGATCATCGTCCGCCAATGCAACCTGCAGAATACGATGATGCCCTGTATCGGCAATGAACAGATAACGTGTTATGCTGCCCTCGGGTTGAGCCATCAGCAGCTTCGAGGGGTAATTAAGAGGCCGATCCGGTTCGATTTGTCGCTCCGAACGAAGATCGAGCGGCGTGCGGTCGAGCAGTCCTTGGGCCTCGAAATCGGCGATAAGTGCCTCGATTTTAGCTGCATACTCTTCGGCCAAGATTTCGCCCGATTGGGTATCGACCACCTTGCCGCGCGGATCAATAAGCACCAGCGTCGGCCAGGCTCGAATAGCGTACTGCTGCCAGACCTCGAAATCGGCATCGTTAACGACCGGATGGTCGATACCGTGGCGCATCACAGCCTCACGAATGTTCGTTGTCTCTTTTTCAGTAGGGAATTTGGCCGAATGAACGCTGATAATGACCAGTTCATCAGGAAATTGCTCACGAAGGCGGCGCAACTGCGCCACATTATGATGGCAATTTATTCAGCAAAACGTCCAGAATTCTAATAAGACGATTTTACCTCGTAGATTTTTTAGCATAAGGGGCTGGGATGTATTGAGCCACTCTAGATGGGAGGGAAATTCGGGAGCGTTGACCGTAGGTTGGTTGAACATAGCTTCCTTCCTTATAAAATAATTGGTAGTAGGGAAGTATAGTTCAAAACGGGCGAGAAATCGAACTTTTAAAGATAACCAAACAACATTCAATGGTTTTTAGAAGTTCGCTACCCTAGTGGAAGAATGATCTTAAAGGTAGTACCCTGATTCCAAGTGCTATCAGCATCGATGCTACCGGCCAGACCTTCAATATATTCCTTTGTCCAAAACAGCCCGAAGCCCATTCCGACTTCTTTGGTAGACCAACGCATCTCGAAAATTCTGCTCAGGTTGTCCGGTTTTATGCCGATACCACTGTCGCGAATGGTAATTTGAACCTTGTTACTACCGACACGTCGACTTTCAATCCAAACATCACCACCTTTGCCCACTTGCTCCACTTTTTCCTTGACAGCTTCCAAGGCATTGTCAATTATAATCTTGAAAGCTTCTTTTAACATTTCATGTAATGTGGGGATCAGCGGCAAATCTTCGACAAGCGCGAGATGCAGTTTGATGCCATATCTTTCATAAACATACTTGGCATCGGGCAAAACTTTTTGGGCGGCTTGACGCAAACAACCATTAATATCTACCAAAGACTCGGCTTGTTGACGCCACGGTTCGTGAAGATTATCTAAAATTTCAGCGGCTTGTGTTAAGCGCAATAGAATATCATCGCCTAAGTCACGCATGTTACCCTCAGGCACATGCTGTTTTATATATGGATCGATGAGTTGCAGGTACATGCGAAATGCACCAATATGATTGCGAAGGGTGTGCACCTGGACAGTGGAGTTAAAGGCCATATCGGCAAATACTTGCGACACCCGGCGGCGCTCTTCTGATTTCCGGTAAATGCGGGCGTTGCGAATGCCAACAGCGGCTTGTTGTCCCAAAATGGTTAGTATTTCCGTTTCGCGTTCAGAAAACTCAGAGCGACGGCTGGCCACAAATAGATTGCCAACAACTTCATCTTCTAAAAAGAAAGGCACAGCGATCACCTTTTTGATACCAGTAAACGTTTGAGCCATCGCGGCTAAAGGCTTTGGCACAATTGGTCTAAACAGATCATAGAGACTGTCCGATACAACAAACTTTTCAGGATGGCCGTTCGCACCTTTCACCGCTCGGACACTAAGATTGTCCTTAAAACTTTCGTCATCCAGGTAGGCTATCGATTTAGGGCTGACAAAACCAACACCTAATCTGTTTTCCCATTCTCGAATGATATCTTGAGCCATACTCACGGAATAAGCCCGTACCGGCAAAGCATTGCCTGTTTCCAGAGTCGCTACCATAGCCCCTACATAATCGAGTTCATGAACCACCGTGTCGACAATCATTTGGAGGACCCGTTTCTCATCTGTCATACTGGCTTGAAGTTCCAGAACGACCTGCTCCAGGGTATGGATATCGGCCAGCCGCCGTTGGCTGCGGATAGCCGTAGCAGCTTGATGGCCTAAAGCCGTAAGAAAATCGATATCACGTTGTGAAAACTCTTGGCGAGACGCAGCAAACAGGTTACCGACAACTTCATCATCAAGAAAAAATGGCACAGCAATAACCTGTTTTATACCGGTTAGTTGCTGTGCCAATAGTGACAAAGGGCGACTGACGATGGGGCGAAAGAGGTCATACAGGCTGTCTGAGACAAGGTATTGCTCGGGCCGGCCTTTTTTCCCTTTAACTGCTCGCACACTTAAATTATCTTTGAAATTTTTATCATCCAAATAGGCGACGCATTCAGGATTGAGAAAACTAACTTTCAGTTTTGACTCTAACTGATTAAGCAGATCTTTGTGAATACCAACAGAATAGGCTCGAACAGGTAAGGCGTTACCGGCCTCTAAAGGAGCGACCATAGCCCCAACACAGCCCAGGCTGTTAACAACATCATCCGCTATACGTTGAAGCACTTGCTGAAGCTCGTGAGAAATTTTATCAGCAAGTTTATGCGGTCTAGAAAGAATATTTCCATCACGTCGGGCAACAGAAGAGTCGAACATGGATACCTGAGTCATAGCATTCCTAATTTTGATTTTTCTGGAGTCAGAGGGCTACCCAAGTGTAAATCAAACCGTAGATTTTCGCGAGCAAACACATTTGCGATTGAACCACTGTAATACGTAAAAACAGGATTCCGTTTTACGTCTTGGGTTAACTCCCTGAGTTCCGAAAAACTCATAATTTTTTAAACAGCAAATACAACGTGTTAATTTAGCCCAGGAAAGTTGCAATAGTACGGGTCAAGGAACTGGCTTTAAATTTCGACCCTAATAATAGCATGGCTAAAGTATTGGCGCAATGGGAAAATTAGGGGAAAGTTAGAAACTTAAGGTTCCACTTTATACCTGCGGCCGAAGAATCGTTAAAATTTCACCCAAAGTTGCGTAGTCAGCACTGCCCAAACGGGCTACAGGATTAAACAGTTTGGCATCAATAGTTCCTTTCGGCAAAAGTAAGCTCTCTTGAATGTGAAAGCGCACAACGCGTCCTAACACTAAGGTATTGAGCGAACCCTCGATAGGGATAATTTGCATAGATTTAGCTTCCATAGCAATAGGAGCGCTTGCCACTCGCGGAGGTCTAACACCAAGCGAGGGCATAGTTTCAATTCCTGCTACTTCAAACTCGTCAACTTCATAATTCCATTCGCCCGCCGTTTTCACCATGGTTTCGGCCAGAAGCCGATCGGGCAAATTTACAACAAATTCTCCAGTTTCCTGAATGTTGCGGAGCGTATCTTTAGGCCGGCCTTCTCGCTGCCCTATAGAGAACATGACCACCGGTGGGTCTCCACTAACGGCATTAAAAAATGAGTAAGGGGCCAGATTAAGCGTTCCATCCGATCCAACTGTAGAAACCCAGGCAATCGGTCGTGGTATGACGGCACTAATGAGCAGTCGATAGGAGTCGCGCCCGCTCAATTCAGAAGGATCAATCGTTATTGTTTGATTTTCCATTGTGATTTACTCCACAATTTTACAAATAGATAAGGGCAGCCACTATTCGATGAGTTCAATTTTAGCTTACGTGCTAATAGTCTACTCTCTTCGATGAGCCTAGCCTTAGATTTTCTTCAACAACGAGAATAGAACAGCGCCCGGGAACTTAAAAAGAGCAGATGCCGGGCGCTATCAAATATTTTTACGAGGCGATGAAAAATACGTCTAACGAACAACCATCACCGGGCAGTGCGCATGGTGAATAACTTTTTGGCTGACGCTGCCCAACAGCAAACCTTGCAGAGAACTCCGTCCGTGGGTACCCATAACGATAAGATCAACTTGGCGGACCTCAGCTACAGACAGAATGGCTTCGGCGCTGGGGCCTTCCAACAGTTCCTCTTTAACGAGAAAGGTTACGTCACCTAACCGTTGGCGGGCTTCGTTGAGAATAAGCTGGCCCGTATTCTCTCGACGAGCTATGAGGCTTTCATATTCATCGTACCCCAAAAAATCAGAAGTATGAGGGAAGGCATGAACCAGCCGCAATGTAGCACTATAGCGTTCAGCCAATCCTTTAGCATAATCTAAGGCTTTATGACTATGCTGTGAACCATCGATAGCCACAAGAATTTCTTTAAACATAATTTCTCCCATAGAAAGTGCAAGCAACAGCAGCGTTGCTTTGGTGATACTATTGTTGATTATTCCAAACCGAAATTTTCAAGTTATCAAAAGTGGCGTATGCAAATTGATTTTCAGCCGGATGAACTACAAAACCTATGTCCCCCTGCTTCAAATAATCTTCACCAGCGGGGTCATTATAGGTACCTATTTCTTCCTCATTGACAGTAACCTTAAACTTAGGCCCAATAGCCTCTAACTTCAAATGTATGGGCTTGTCGACCTTAACACTTTCGGCTTGAGCAATAGCAAAATTGAGCTCTTCTTCAGCAGAAACCTTAAATAGCTTCAGCGAACCTTCTCTTGTTATCTCAAGCGTGTAAAAATTACGCCCCTGATTTCGAAAAGTTACCCCATAAGCATTTACCTCAGCCTTTTCATTGTGCTCAGCTAATTTGTCATTTTTTTCAGTAAGCTGATCCTTTAAAGGCTTAACTTCTGGCGGCTCAACTAAAAGCTCAACTTCTAAGAGGAAATCTTCATAGACTCGATCATCAACAAAAGTAATACTGCGAACCATATTACTTGCATCATCTTCAAGTTGACCTGGCTCTACCGAAATAAGGTACTGATTTTTACTATATATTCTTTTGACACCATTTTCATCAGCAACTTCTAAACGCCGTGAGCTGAAGGTATCAGTCAAAACATGTGTCCAATTCAGTGGTTGTTCAGTACTGGCTACATCTGTAGCCGGCAAATCAGTTCTACTCAAATTGAGGCCAATGAGTACCCCTAACAATATGATAATCAAGACACCAATCGCCCCGACAATCCACACACCTCTGTTGTTCCAAAAACTTTGTGAAGGGGTATCGATTGCAACAGGAAATGGTGGAGGTGTGGCCTCTCGAGGATTGTGGACATTTATCGGAGCTTGAGGCGGTTCTAAAGCCGGTACACTAGGTTGGCTATCAGGAACAACTTGTACGGGGATAGCCGGTTGACTGTCTGGCACTATAGGAGTAGGCTGTGACGACTCATCAAATTGAAGATCATTCAATTGCATTGTTTCTTCAACTTGACCGACAGGGGCCAAACTCTGTGAGGCAAATTGGTCTGAGTCTAAAGAGGGTAATACTGTTGTTTGATCATCATCATCATTGTCTTTGCCATTTAATCTATCTACCATCATTTCAGGTGCCGGCTTTTCCAACTTCAAATCCTTCATAGCTTGTACCATCTCACCAGCGGTAGCATAGCGAGCATCGGGATTTTTCGCCATCGCTTTGGCGATAACCGCTTCAACGCCGGCGGGCAGTTCTGGATTTAAAGCTCGGGCAGAGGGAAGTTCAGCATAAAGGTGTTTGGTAGAAATCTCGTGAGGAGTATCGGCCTCAAAAGGCAGATGGCCTGTTGCCAACTGAAAAAGAATGACGCCTAACGCATAGATATCGCTCCGGCCGTCAAGCGATTCACCTTGAATTTGCTCGGGCGACATATAGGTAGGCGTTCCCAAAGTGGTACCCATTTGGGTTAAACTTAAATCGGCCTGCATCACTTTGGCAATGCCGAAGTCAGTCAACAAGCAATTATCGCGATCATCCATCAGAATATTTTTTGGTTTAATATCACGATGAACAATGCCTTTCGTATGGGCATAATCTAACGCATCACCGACTTGCACAATAATATGGCGAATATGCTCAAGCGGAAATGGTTGACCGTGAAATCGATCCCACAAAGTGCCGGCATTAACCAACCGCATAACCAAATAGAGATAATCTTCCGTTTCGCCAAAATCATAAACCGGCAAAATATGCGGGTGTTCCAGCTTGGCCACCACCTGAGCTTCTTGCATAAAACGACTGGTAAAAATTTCATATTCTTTTGTATGCTGGCGCGTCAAAACCTTAATGGCTACATAACGATCAACACTTGATTGATACGCTTTATAGACATTAGCCATTCCACCAGTCCCCAACTGTGAAACAATTTCATACAGTCCCAGTTGCCTACCGATCAGTTCATCCATTAATCTTTTTATCCTAGGCAAAATATAAAAACGTATTACGCTCAGGAAGTAAATATGAGGGGTTTGAAGTTAACTTGGCTATAAAAAATAATAATAGAAAACCCGTTTTTTTGCGAACATAAGTGAGTATAATTGATAAATAAGGGACTAGAAAAGAATCTTCCTGCTTATTTTACCTTGGAGTTGGATGAATTGGTAATCTTTATTGATTTTGATCCTTAAGGAGAAAACATTAACTGTGAAATTCTTTAAATATCAAGCTCTCGGTAACGATATGATCGTTATCGATCCCGCAAAGTTTGCTTTACCGCTTACCTCCCAATCTATTCGCCACATCTGTGAACGGAACTTTGGGCTGGGTGCAGATGGTATTTGTTACGGACCGTTGAACCAAACAACACTAAAAATGCGTTTTTTTAATCCCGACGGCAGCGAGTCGTTAAAAAGTGGTAACGGGTTACGAATTTTTGCTCGATACGTATGGGATTACGGCTATGTTACCCAGCGAGATTTTTCCATTCAGATTACCGATGAAACAATTGCTGTTGAGATACATGATGATGGTGGTCATACAATTACCACATCAATGGGACAGGTTTCATTTTTAAGCCCAAATATCCCCGTAAAAGGCCCTACCCGAGAGGTTATCGAAGAAAATACCACTATCAAAGGGATTCATCATATCATAACAGCTGTTACAATAGGCAATCCCCATTGCGTCATTTTTTCTGACAATGATGATGTAATCGAGAAAGCTCAACATTTTGGCCCTATGATCGAGACCGACTCGCTGTTTCCCCAACGTACCAATATCCAATTTGTGCAGGTAATCGATCACCACACCATCAAAATAGGAATTTGGGAGCGAGGTGCAGGCTTCACCCTGGCTTCAGGCAGTTCTGCTAGTGCAGCTGCCGCAACAGCAATTCAGACAGGACGATGCATTTCCCCGGTTACAGTTCATATGCCCGGCGGTACGGCTGTGGTCTCTATTACGCCGAAATGGGATGTTACATTATCCGGCTCGGTTGAGGCTGTGGGGGCGGGGCACTTTGCTTCTGACTTCATAAATAAACTACAGCAAGCAAATCTTTCAGATAAAGGTCATCCCGATGATCTTATAGTTTACGGTTAATTTTTTACATTCGTAATATGAATTGTAATGTACTCCGGGTATTATCTGGGTGTAATTATTATTATTGAAACAAGCACATTGCCATTTTATTTCGCTCTCATTTTTTACAGATGTTCCATAAAAGTTGCGTAAATCTTTTTCTGAACAGGGCGAAACGCATTGACAAACTACCTAAAGTATGATACAGTTAGGCAGCTGTGCATTAAAAACTTCATAAGAAAGGAGGCACATACCAATGCTATTTCTTCCCAAAGAAGAAGGTCAAGGTTTGGTCGAATATGCGCTGATCCTCGTACTTGTTGCTATCGTTGTTATCGCTATTCTGCTGCTGCTTGGCCCCGTTGTTGGTAACGTATTCAGCAACATTGTTGCTAACCTCTAATTCCCTTTTTATCTTTTAAGAACTTTTTTATTATCCCTAAAAAGCCACCGAGATTTCGGTGGCTTTTTACTTTTCACCTCATAAAACACAACTTTATAGACTCAACAATTTTTCAAGGTCAGTTACGCTAGTAACAGGCTGTTTACAGGTAAAATTCTGACAAACGTAGGCTGTAGCCTGATTGTTTTGCATGGGCCGTGAAAAGACAAGTTCAGGATGACCCTCGACTGTATTTTCAGCAGCTACGGCCACAACTTGATTAGGTCGATACGTATCGAAAAGGGTTTTGAGCATGTTCCGGGTATCGGCCTGCTCTAAAGAGCCAATAATTGCAACCTCTTTGGGGGGGGCCAAAACAAATTCTAATGCGCCTAACCAATGGGCAAAGGCAGCTGGATATTGCACCATTGCCTGTTGCAGCGAGGCTAAAACTTCTACAGCCGGTGTTTCATAGCGTGCCTCACCGGTGTAGGCCGCCAATTGAAGCAGCACTCTAACGGCCATGCTGCTGCCACACGGCGTAGCATTATCCTGCAAACTTTTGGGCCGTATAACAAGCAGCTCGTGGTCATCGGCCGTATCGAAAAAGCCACCGTGGGTTTTATCAGGAAAGTGTGTGAGTACCGTATCCATTAAGGCGCGAGCTTCTTGGAACCAGCGCGGCTCAAATGTAGTTTGATACAAAGCCAGTAAACCATCAGCATAAAATGCGTAATCTTCGAGATAGCCCATCAGCTTCGTTTCACCGGGCTGTGCTTTCCAGGTACGGAATAAACGCCCGTCTATCATCATTGTTGTCAAAACAAACTCAGCATTTTTAATGGCGACGTCCAGATAATCGGCGCGATCCAACACACGGGCAGCCTCGGCAAAGGCAGCCAACATCAATCCATTCCAGGCGGTTAATATCTTTTCATCACGCCCTGGTTTGATGCGCTTTTCTCGAACTTCAAAGAGTTGAGACCGTCCTCGCTTAACTATTTCTTCCAGGGCATTGAGGTCGATCCCAATTTCTTGGGCAATTGTCTCTAAAGGCACAGGAAGATTAGGAATAGATTTGCCTTCAAAATTTCCGGTTGGGGTAATATCGTAGGCACGGCAGAAAATTACGCCCTCTTCTTGACCCAAAACAGCCTTAACTTCATCGGGCGTCCAAACGAAGAATTTACCCTCTTCGCCTTCACTGTCGGCATCTTGGGTTGAGTAAAATCCTCCCGTGGGGCCGGTCATTTCGCGTACCACATAATCAAGCGTTTCTTCAACAATGCGCCGATAGAAGAGTTTGCCGGTAAGTTGATAAGCGTGCAAATAGAGTCGAGCCAGGAGAGCGTTGTCATAAAGCATCTTTTCAAAGTGCGGTACCAGCCAGCGGCCATCGACCGAGTAGCGATGGAAACCGCCACCTAACTGATCATACATGCCACCGCAAGCCATTTTGGTCAGTGTTAACTCAAGCACGTCCAAGGTGTTGGCTTTTTGACTCCGATGATAACATCGCAAGAGAAAGTCCCAGGTCATGGGTTGGGGAAATTTGGGCGCACCTTGCAGCCCACCCTCAGAGCGATCGAAATTGCGCGACAACGTTTGAAGCGCTAATTCGGGAACTGCCGGATCGAGCGAGCCTCCTGACTGAAGCGGGATTGTGGCACTCATCCGGGCTAGCATCGACTGACCATTGCTGACGACATCCTCTTTTCGCTTTTGATAGGCATCGGCTACGCCATACAGTACTTGCTCAAAACTGGGCATATTGTAACGGGGAGTTGGTGGATAATAGGTGCCACCATAAAAAGGGACACCTTCCGGCGTTAAAAAAACACTCATCGGCCAGCCACCTTGACCGGTTAATGCTACCACGGCATCCATGTAAATCGAGTCGAGATCTGGACGTTCTTCGCGGTCGACTTTGATGTTGATAAAGTTTTGATTCATAATTTGAGCTGTACGCTCATTTTCAAAACTCTCATGCTCCATGACATGGCACCAATGACAGGCAGAATAACCAATACTCAAAAAAATCGGCTTATCTTCGGCTTTGGCTCGAGACAACGCTTCGTCGCCCCAGGGATACCAATCAACGGGATTCTGAGCGTGTTGTAATAAGTAAGGGCTGCTTTCTTTGGCCAATCGATTAGTCATCTTAGCCTCCTTTTTTATAAATATTACTATAAAAATTTGCCGATTAGTATAGCAGTAAAAAAGCCTCTTGTAAATTAACCCCTTAAGCTGCCGGATTAGTTTTCAGGTAAATTTCACAAAATCTGGCTACACTTAAGAATGAAAATCAATTAACTTACGCAATTCTGTCGGGTAAATAGGTATTGGTAACTGGTAATGAGAGACTGGAGACAGTACCTTTGCATCGTTGACATCAAAATTAGCGGGTGATATACTGAAATTATCCTCTTGATTTTTCTGGTCGAATAATTGCACCCTACTGCATCGATATCTGGCCACGATTTTAGCAAATTCAAGTAAAACACCCGAGAGTCAATCTGGTGACGTACAAATATAGCTGTCGAAAATGCCCAATCAGGAATCGCTGTATAGATGAAAGCGACAATCCCACCAGCACAAAAATTATGGTGCGAACCGCTTTTGAAGCTAGAACAGATACCTTGGCAACATGGGCTACACTTCAAAAACACTGTCTGCTATTAGAGGCGGATAAAGCACGCTCAAAATCGGCATTAAGCGATCGGCTGCGTAAAGTACAAGAGGATACTCCTGAAGACAATAGTTCAGATACGTTAGAAATGCCAAGCACGATGAGCAAAGGCAAGAGTTCAGTCATTCGGCGCTTGCATCCAAACAAACAATTTGGCACTCAGGACACCCGTAAAACGTCTCAAACACCTGATTATTTAAAGCCGGTCTCGCCTCCTGTAAAAAGGGAGCCATCAAAACCGCTCAAACGGCTCTCCTCAACCAAACCGCTCAAACAAGTAAACAATGAAAACCGTTTCTGGCTTACGGTATTAAGTACGGGACGCCATATCTCGCTGCCCACCAGTGGGGAAATTTCTTTTGGCCGGTTCGATCCCAATGTCGGCATCCCCCCGGACATCGATTTGTCTTTTGAAGATCGCGGCTCAAAAACAGTTTCGCGACGCCACGCCATGATAATTGGACGCGATGCTGAACATAGAATCGAGGATTTAGGCAGTCGGGCCGGTATTTTTATAAACGGAACCCAGGTTTACCAAGCTACGCTCAAACCCAAAGACCATATTAGCTTGGGGGGCGTCAAAATGATTTATGATACAACGCCTCCTGAGATATATCAGCACGCCTTAGAAAAGCGAACGCGCCACATACTAACCGTAACCCCAACCGGTCGCAAGTTTGCTTTAGCCTGCAACAAAAAAATCATTATCGGGCGAAAAGACAGCAGCGTTAACTTTGTGCCTGATATTGATTTAAGTGTCGATGGTGACGTTGCGCGTTTGGTTTCGCGTCGGCACGCTATCATTCGCTGGCGATACGGTCAGCCTTTTATTGAAGATTTAGGCAGTGGTTTTGGCACAAGATTTCGCGGCGAGGGACTGTCATTAGGCCAAATGGTGCCTCTTAAGCCCGGCGATCATATCTGGCTGGCCGGCTGCGTTTTGGCCTACGACATAGACACGTAAAGGAGAAAGAACTACTTCCATGACCCACCAATTCACTTCCGAATCGGACGACTCGCTAGATACCCTTATTACCTGGCCCAATGACGGCAAAGAAATGGTTTACATTTCGGGCGGCTATTTTACAATGGGAACGCAAGACGATGATGCCAATCATCGCCCGGAGCATCAGGTTTATGTAGCCGATTTTTACCTTGACCGCTGGCCGGTAACCAACGCCGAGTATAAAAAATTTATCGACGATACCGATTATCCCGTACCCAACTACAAGGTTAGTTGGTGTGATACAAAACCTTATAATTGGGACGCAGCGCAGCGTACCTATCCCCACGGCAGAGCCGACCATCCGATTGTGCTGGTTTCTTGGGAAGATGCGATGGCATATGCAGCCTGGGCGGGCAAACGGTTACCCACCGAGGCCGAATGGGAACGGGCTGCACGCGGCACCGAGGGGCGACGGTATCCTTGGGGTCAAGCCTTTTCTACCGACTTATGTAACAGCAAGGAAGCCGAACTGGGTCAAACCAGCGCGGTTGGTCAATTTTCGCCCGATGGAGACACACCCGAGGGATTGGTTGATATGGTAGGCAACGTTTGGGAGTGGACAAACAGCCTCTTTCGTCCTTATCCTTACAATCCGGATGACGGTCGCGAAAGCCGCCACGCCAGCGGCTTCCGGGTGTTGCGTGGGGCATCCTGGCGCAACGATGCCAATGTAGCTCTATGTGCTTCACGGCTGGATGGTGACTTCAAATTTTTCAATAATGTGGGCTTCCGTTGCGCCGTTTCACTAGAATAAAAAGTGCTTAGCTCTCGCGCCCTACGGCCGCAGCCATCTTGCGAACTTTATCCATTAATTCAGCAAACTGAGGCAACGTTAGCGACTGCGACCCATCAGAAACTGCCTTTTCAGGATCGGGGTGGGCTTCAATAATCAAGCCGTCCGCTCCGGCAGCCACACTCGATAGGGCAACCGGCTGCACGTGGCGCCGAACGCCGATCCCGTGACTGGGGTCGGCAATAACCGGCAGGTGAGAGAGTTCTTTGAGCAGCGGAAAGGCGTTGATATCAAATGTATTGCGTGCATACTTGTTATCAAACGTGCGAACGCCGCGCTCACACAGCATTACCTGAGTATTGCCATGCTGCAAAATATACTCAGCGGCCATCAGTAAATCCTCTAAAGTAGCCGACATACCACGCTTAAGTAAAACCGGTTTTTGGGCCAACCCCACCGCATTCAACAAATCGTAATTTTGCATATTTCGCGCCCCAATTTGAAGTACATCGGCATAAACCGCTACTAACGCAACTTTAGTTGGCGACATTACTTCGGTAACAATCGGCAGTCCGGTAGCTTCGCGGGCTTCGGCCAACAGTTTTAGCCCCGTTTCACCTAGCCCTTGAAAGCTATAAGGGGAAGTTCGCGGTTTGTAGGCTCCGCCGCGCAGCATGGTAGCTCCGGCCTCTTTGACAGCGTGGGCCGTTTCTAAAATTTGTTCGCGGCTTTCTACGCTGCACGGGCCGGCCATGACGATTACTTTTTTACCCCCAACAGCCACATCTCTGACGTTGAAAACCGTATCCTCCGGAGAAAAAGCCCGGCTGGCTAGCTTGAATTTTTGGGTAATGGACATGGTCTCGCGCACGCCCGGCATTTGACCAACTTTAAAGAGATCAAGCGGCTGTCCATTACCTTGTAATCCAATAACCACATTGCCCGATGAGCCGGACAGATGGGTTTGCCAACCGTTGCTTTCGGCTTCGGCAATAACGTTATCGATTTCAGAAGGGGTGGCTTCGGGATCCATGACAATAATCATGCAGCATCTTCTCCTGCAACCCCGTTTTTGACGATAAGCGTCCCTCTTTGATCAGGATGGGGGGTGGTAGCTATGGGATACGAGCCTAGCATTTTCACAAATCCGGCGCGGCGCAGCAGGCCAAGCAGTGCCGCTTCGGCAACAGGCTCTTGCCAATGCCCTTCAAAATCGAGGTAGAAAAGATATTGCCAGGGCCGATTTCGCCGCGGCCGCGACTCGATTTTTGTCAGGTTAATATTACGCTCGGCGAACTCACCCAGACAGTGGTAGAGTGAACCCGGTAAATGGCGAGCGCTGAAAATCAACGACGTTTTCGACCGCTGGGCACGAGGTGGATCTTCATTACCCAGCAAGAAAAAGCGGGTGTAATTAAAGGGCGCATCTTGAATATCTTCTTCGAGAATATCGAGATGATAGATATCGGCAGCTAATTTGCTGGCGATAACCCCCAAATCCGGCTCA
Organism: Anaerolineae bacterium; assembly: GCA_020433835.1. The sequence continues at coordinate 16,073 of JAGRBY010000068.1, forward strand.
GGATTCTCCGCCAGATCGCGGGCGCTGCCGGCGGTATCAAAAGCAGGGGTTTCCTCTAATTTATAACGCTGGATGAATTTTTCGCACTGCAAAAGGGATTGGGACGAAGAACGAACGCGGCGTAAATTAGAAAGTTTCGCACCGGGGGCAGCCATAAGCGTATGCTGAACCCGCATAATAATTTCGGCCTGAATACGCAGATCACGTTCCATAAGCAGCTCATAGGCTTGGGGATGGGAGCCGGTAAGCGCATTTTCAACAGGCAAAATCCCAAAATCAGCTCGATTTGTCTCAACTGCCTGAAAAACTTCAATCAGTGATGTACAAGCTATCGTTTTGGTATTCGGCCCGAAATATTGGTAAATAGCGGTTTCTGAATAGGCACCGCCAACGCCTTGAAAAGCCACAGTTGTCATATCAACCTCTATACCTTGAATTTTGCGGCAGGCAGTGTAGCACGAAGAAACATGCAAGTCAAAATATGAGCCAATCAGAATAGCAAAACTAAAGACTCCCTGTCAAACTGCCGAAATACCTTTATTAGCCCTTAAAGAGCAAGTAAATAAAAGACTTCATTCTTTTGAAAATTATAACGAATTTCCTATGTTTTTTTTACCTCACTCTATTGTTATCTAAATATACTAATAATGCGTCTCATTTAATATTTAGAACTGTTGGTTGGAGAAAAGGAGACTATCATGACCTTTAATAAAAGCATTATTTTGAGAATTATTGACAAAACAAAATTGGAGATTATTGACCAGGACATCATTCCGCTTGAGGCCACTGTAAAAAGGGCTTTGGCTGTTTCACTAGCGACAATAACCTTCTGGCTCTTAGGAAAAGTCATTGGATTTATCGGGATGACGACTTTGGGCAATGCGTTTTACGATATCTTTGCCCCCCTCGAATTTATCGGGCTTACGGTAGGTTTTCTTATCGGCATCGAGAGCGATATCGAAGACTTTTTTGCTTCTGTAACCAAAATTGCTTATTACACCACCATCGTACTGGTCACCTGTAGTATCGGTATTCTTCTCGGCTGGATGATTTTCTCACTCATCTAAAGGTATGTAACCTATCTCTAACAAAAAAAGGGTGGATTGTAACCACCCTTTTTTATTACTATTCAGATCAGGTTCAAGCTTAACCGCTCGCTTCGCCCCCTAAAATTTCCTCGATAATCTTCTCAAATTCCTCATAGGGATAGGCACCAGCCAGCGGGATACCGTTAACCAAAAAGGCCGGCGTTCCGCGCACGCCCATTATTTGCGATAAACGAACATCATCCTCCAACGAATTTGTTTCCGAGAAGGTGGCCAAACATTGCTCAAACGCTCCCGTATCCAGTCCAACTTTTTCGGCTAGTTCCGTGAGATGAGCCGGGGTATACCCAATACCAATGTTTGCATAAACCATGTTGTGGTAATCCCAAAATCGATCTTGTTGCGCAGCACATTCTGTTGCTTCAGCCGCTTGCATCGAGTCGGCCCCTAAAATAGGGAAGTGAACGAAAGCCATTTTCACTTTACCGGTTTCGATATACTTTTCATTGATGCGGGGCAACACTTCATGCGCCCAACGAGCGCAATAACCGCAGTTAAAATCGCCAAATTCAACGATAGTAATCGGCGCATCCGGGCTGCCCTGGTAATGGCGGGCGCCGGAGCTAACGGCCAGCATAACGGACTGGTACGGATCAAGCGCGTTCATTTCATCAGACGCACCGACACTGGCCAGAGGAGCCACCACCGACGGTTGTTCCGGAAAGATAAGTGGTCGAAGATAAAAACCACCTAACCCACCAATCAGCAACCCCACCATAAGCAGTATCCACGGACTCGAACTTGACGATCTCGTTTCGGCTTCGACTTCCTCTACATTTACATGCTCTTCTTGTACATATGCTTCTTGCTCTTCAACAGGGTATGTTTCAGACGGCTCAACTGTCTCCATGCTTGCCATTGAAGAAGTCGTTTCATCGGGTGAAGGGTCAGGAGAATTTTTCTCTTCGAAATCAACCATCGTCTTGTCCTTTTAACTATTACACAGTGTAAAATTATAGCTATACTGTGCCACAATTACCATCAAGAATCAAATAGAACTACGCTTTTTTCTTGACTTTAGCCCAGGTGTCACGCAAGGTTACCGTCCGGTTGAAAACCAGTTTGTCAGCCGTGCTATCCGGATCGACACAGAAATAGCCGGTGCGCAAAAATTGGTAACGCGTGCCTACTTCGGCATCGGCCAAAGTTGGTTCAACTTTGGCATCCGAGTTTATAAGTAACGAGTCGGGATTCAAGTTAACGGTAAAATCCTGGCCATCTTCGGTCTGTTCAGGATCTTCTTCCATAAAGAGATGATCGTAAAGCCGAATTTCTGCATCGAGCGCGTGGGCTGCCGATACCCAATGGAGCGTCCCTTTAACCCGACGCCCATCGGGCGAGTCACCACCCCACGTTTCGGGATCGTACGTGCAGTGTAGCTCAACGATTTCACCGTTTTCGTCTTTAATGACATCGGTGCAGGTAACGTAGTAGGCGTGCATCAACCGTACCTCGCGACCGGGAGCCAGCCGGAAAAATTTCTTGTGCGGATTCTCTTGGAAGTCTTCACGCTCGATGTAGACCACTTTTGAGAAAGGAATTTTGCGCGTTCCGGCGCTGGCATCTTCCTGATTGTTAACGGCGTCGGCGTATTCCACCTGATCGTCGGGATAATTGGTGATGACGACTTTCAGCGGATCGAGAATAGCCATGACGCGCTGGGCATATTGGTTTAAGTTTTGGCGAAGGCAGTATTCCAGCAGGGCAAAGTCGATGGTGCTGTCGTTTTTGGCGACGCCGATACGCTCGGCAAAGTCGCGAATAGCCTCCGGCGGATAACCGCGCCGCCGCATGCCGGAAATGGTGGGCATGCGCGGGTCGTCCCAGCCGTTGACAAAGTTTTCTTTGACCAGCTTTAATAACTTGCGTTTACTCATCACGGTGTAGGTGAGATTAAGCCGGGCAAATTCAACCTGCTGGGGATGATAGATTTCCAATTCATCCAAAAACCACTCATACAGCGGGCGATGATCTTCAAATTCCAGCGTACAAATGGAATGCGTGATGCCTTCAATCGAGTCCGATTGGCCATGCGCGTAATCGTACATTGGGTAGATGCACCATTCATCGCCGGTGCGCGGGTGTTCG
>JAGRBY010000690.1 GCA_020433835.1 Anaerolineae bacterium
GTGACCATCACGACCGCACGCCCCCAATCTTTGGCCACTTGTTTTAACAAATCGGCAATCTCATCCGACGATCGGGTATCGAGATTGCCCGTCGGTTCGTCGGCCAGGACCAAAATGGGATCGGTGATGAGTGCGCGGGCAATCGCTACCCGCTGCTGCTGCCCCGCCGATAGTTGATTGGGGCGGCTGTCCAGGCGATGCTCTAGCCCCACTTTGGTCAACCAGGCAACGGCTTTTTGTTTGGTCTCGGCCGAGGATTTGCCGTCAAGCAAAAGCGGCAGCGACGCATTTTCAATCGATGACAAAATGGGAATGAGGTTGAAAAACTGAAACACAAAGCCTATTTTGCGGCGGCGCAGCTCCGTCACGGCATCGTCCGACATAGCGGCCAGGGCCTGGCCGTCGATGCTGACGGCTCCCTCCGTGGGCCGGTCGAGGCCGCCCAGCAGGTGCAGCAACGTCGATTTGCCGCAGCCGCTTGGCCCCATCACAGCCACAAACTCGCCGGGGTTAACGGTGAACTGCACGTGATCGAGTGCAACAACCGCTGTGTTGCCTGTACCATACACTTTGGTGAGATTTTCTGCCTGAATAAGCGACATACTCAACTCCTGATAAAAATAAATCGATATATGAGAAACTGTCCACAAATATGCTTCTGTTTGGGAGATTAGAGACTGGAGATTGGAGATTGTTTAATCTCTAGTTACTAATCTCTAATCTCCTGATATATGCCCTACGTTTTCTTCGGCCTGCCGCGCGGTTTCGACTCCGGCTCGGGTAACGGCTGGCGTTTGATCTCGTCGAGCCGGCCCTCAATCATATCGAGCCAGCGTAAATCCGCTTCTAAATGCATGGCTGCTTTGTCGAGCAAAAAGATCATCGCCAGTTCCCGACCGGGATCGATGCTGCTGCGCTGTTTGGTAATATCGTGTAGTTTCTGAAATAAGTGCGTGCGCTGGTTCTGGATTAAGTAATAGGGGTCCGCTGCGCCGGAGGCTAAACCGACCATTAATTTAAGAAAGAATTCGTCTTGCTGATGGCCCGGCTCAACGCCGCAGGCAAACCACTCGGCCAGGATCTCGCGTCCCGACAACGTGATCGCATAGATGCGTTTTTCCGGCCCCAAATCCTGTTCGATACCATCTTCCGCCACAAAACCACCTTGTTCCAAGCGCGTCAATGTCGTATAAATTTGCGCCGGCTTGACATCCCAATTCTTTTTACCACCCACAAGCGCATGAAATGCCGCCCGCAATTCATACCCGTGGCGTGGATTTTGAGCAAGTAAACCTAACATCGCATGACGAACTGACATAAATTCCTCTATTGCAAAAATTATACTACGAGTTACTAGTTTTTCAAAACGTGACGAACGGTGCTACACTCTGGTTGGATTGGCTCTCATCGATAGTTTTGCTAAAATTCCATCATAAACGATGACAGAAAACATTTACAAAATGGAGATAGGCTATGGACTCTATCAAACCAGGCAGTAACGGCATCACGTTGCCCAGCGATCTGTGGTTCGATCAGCCGGACGCCCACAATCACATTGATCAGCAATATCAAAGCAAACGCATTTCTGCTGAACAGGCCGAATGTTTGCGAACCTTTGTAGATGACGGCTATCTCGTATTTTCTCTCGATGTTCATCCCCACCTGTTTCGTGCTCTGCAAAACTGCGTTGAACAGCTGTGGCAAGACCGGCCCGAGGACGTGGCCTATGCTTATTTCAGTCCTCCGCTGCCTATGTCGGATAGTGACCCGGCGCAAGAGCGTAAATCCCGTTATCGTATTCACGATCTCCACTCTATTTGTGAGGCGGCCTTCCACCTTTATCTAAACCGCACGATTTTCACCTATATCGAACTCCTTTTTGATCAACCCGCTGTGGCTATTCAATCCCTTTACTTTGAGTATGGTAGCCAGCAGATACCGCACCGTGATCCGCAGGTTGTGCCCGTAAAACCAGCCAGTCATCTGCTGGCTGCCTGGATTGCGCTGGAGAACATTGATCCCGATTGTGGGCCGTTGCTCTACGTGCCAGGCTCGCATCGCATTCCCTATTATGAGTTGGCCCCAGGCCAATTCTTCTTTAATGCTGCCAAGATGGGTGAAAAAGAGATTGAGGCCGGTCGCGCCTGGGATCAAGCGCAATGTCATGCATGGGGACTGACCACCCAGCACTTTACCCCCAAACAGGGCCAGGTTTTAATTTGGCATCACTCCTTACTTCATGGTGGAGCCACGATTAACAACGACACGCTAACGCGCAAAAGTTTTGTGGTGCATTATAGTACCAAAGCCCATTATCATCGCCGGGGAATAACGCTTGCCCGTAAGGATGGTCAAGGCGGCTTTACGGCAGGTCAGGCTTTATACACGGATCAAACCATCGAATTTGAGGGATGTTGTGGATTTAAAAGCCCGTTGAGGTTTTGCTCAACTGGGAAAGAAGACTGCTTTCATTAGTTATGTAGGCAATGACCATAACGGTCGATTTATCCGCGAAGAATTTACGCATGATGGTGTTGATCCAACCGCGCTTTTCATCGACCCATCAGGCACCAGCCGCAGCATCAACTTCATGTACAAGTCTCGGCTGGTGACTGTTATCGTCAAGATACCGAAATGCGTTTGAAACCAACACTTTTCATTACGTCATGCCCGCATAGTTTAAGCGGGCATGACGAAGCAGATACTTAAAAGCGCTGATCTCATGCTGTTTTTAGTATAGCTGCCACGTAATTTCATTTGGCACGTTTAGCGTATGAGTTGGCGTGGTATGCTAATGACTTGGCATCGCTTTTGCCTATAATAGACTTTATCGGAATTAAGGTGACAGTCACTTAACGGGTATATATATGAGATCTCTTTTGGAAAAGCGCCCACGTTTGAGACCAAAAAGTGACTGTCACCTGGTTTGTTGCTATTTCAAATAATGTCTAATGGAGATATCTATCAACGCTTTGGACGATTGATACTTCATTTAGACATTTGGAAAGGAAAAAGATGATGTCAAAAACAGTGTTTATTACCGGTTGTTCCTCCGGCATCGGCCGGGCCACAGTCAAACGCTTTGCCGAGAACGGATGGAACGTCGTGGCGACAATGCGCCATCCTGAGGCAGAGACCGAACTTAACCAACTGGCCGAGGTAGTGGTTCTGCCGCTCGATGTAACGGATCAAGCCGGTATTGCCTCAGCCGTTGAGGCCGGGCTTGCGCGATTTGGTCGAATTGATGCTTTGATAAATAATGCCGGTTACGGGCAATTCGGCCTATTTGAGGCGCTCGCGCCGGAAAAGATTCAGGAACAGTTTGCCGTCAATGTCTTTGGGGTCATGGATATCATACGGGCGTTGCTCCCCCACTTTCGGGCCAACCAGGCGGGCATCATTGTGAACGTCAGTTCGGGAGCCGGGATTTTTACCTTACCCATGACTTCGCTCTATTGTGCCAGCAAGTTCGCTCTTGAGGGCTTTTCCGAAGCCTTGGCTTACGAACTTGCCTCGCAAAATATTCTGGTTAAACTGATCGAGCCGCATGGCGGTGTAAGCAGCACCAACTTCGGAACCCGGTCGGTCAGCGACATGGCCCTCGATCCGTCGCTAACCGACTACAATGCCTTTGTCAGCCGGACAAATGCGACCTTCGCGGCCATGGTTGCCGGGCGTATGGTCAGCGCTGATGACGTTGGACAGATCATCTGGGAAGCCGTGACCGATGGCACGGACCAATTGCGCTATCTGATTGGGGACGATGCCCGCGGCTTCGTCAAAGCCAGGCGTGAGCTATCTGATCAAGATTATATCGCGTTCATGCGTTCGTATTTTTAGGATAGGACTTACACAAAAGTCAGGTGACAGTCACTTATTGGTCATA